>DATCOK010000642.1:0-5516 GCA_036564765.1 Candidatus Acidiferrum sp.
GAGTTTGTACTCTGCGGTGGTGACTACGGAGACCGTGCCACATCGGGAAACGCGTCAAATGGATGTGGTGTTTCACGTGAAACCTGGGGCGCGGGCGCGCGTGGGCAGCGTCCGGGTAAAGAATGAGACGCAGTATCCGGATACGGAATTACTCAAGCGTCTGAAGATGAAAGAGGGACGCACGATCACTTCGGCGCGATTGCAAAGCGGAACGGACCGGATTCGAAAATTTCTGGTGAAGAAGGGAGACTTTCTGGCGCGTGCGGTAGTGAGAAGAGGCGCGTATGACGCGGCGAAAAACGCCATTCCGCTGGACCTGGAAGTTACGCAGGGCCCGCACGTGAAACTGATCGTGACCGGCGCGAAATTTTCGAAGGGCGATTTGAAGAAACTGGTACCGGTGTACCAAGAAGGCGCGGTGGACGCGGACCTGCTGGAAGAAGGCAAGCGCAATTTGCGGGAGCGGTTGGAGCGTGAAGGCTATTTCGATTCGAACGTTGATTACACCACGTCGACGCAAGCGACACCGGCAAACCCCAACGGATGGCGGGGCACGGAAGAGATTATTACGTATCACGTGGAGCGCGGAGAGAAGCACAAACTGGTGAGCATTGAAGTGACAGGGAATCATTATTTCAGCTCGGAGACTTTGCGGGGGCGACTGCAAATAGCGCGCGGGGCTTTCGGAACGCCTGGGCGATTCAGCCGGCGGCTGGTGGAGGCGGATGCGCAATCGATGCGCGGCCTGTACCTGGCTAACGGATTTCTGGAAGCGAAAGTGGATGCCGCGACGCTCGACAACTATAAAGGCAAGAACGGCGATCTGGCGATTCACTTCAACATTCAGGAGGGCAAACAAACGCGCGTGGCATCGCTGAAGCTGGAAGGCGTGCACGCTTTCAAAGAAGAAGAGTTGATGGGCGACGTGGCCTCTACGCCGGGACAGCCGTATTCGGATTTCAACGTGGCTACTGACCGGGACGTAATTCTGGCGCTGTATTACAACCAAGGATTTCCGGAGGCGACTTTTACATCGAAGGCGGAGCGGCCCAGCGAGAAAAACGGAGGCGAGAAGGAAAACCCCGTGGGCCAGACGGTGACCGCGAATGCGACGGGCAGCTCCGGGGGAAAAAACGAAAGCAAGGACCAGAAAAGCGAAAAAGACGAAGCGAAGACGGTCATCGAGCAGGCCGAGCCGGTTCAACTCACGTATCACATCGAGGAAGGGCCGCAGACACGCGTGCGGAAAATTCTATACTCGGGATATTTGCACACTCGGGAGAGCGTTATCCGGCGCGAAGTGGAAGTGAAGGAGGATGCGCCGCTGCGGCAGGGCCAAGTGGTGGAATCACAGCGGCGCTTGTATAACTTGGGAGTTTTCAATCGTGTGACCATCGAGCCGCAGAATCCGGCGGGCACGGATCGCGACAAAGATCTAGTGGTTCTGGTGGAGGAAGCGAAGCGCTATACGCTGGCGTATGGCGGCGGATTCGAAGTGCAGCGATTGGCGAGCACGTCAAATCCCACGGGGGGTGAGGTACAGGCGGCGCCGCGCGGAATTCTGGAAATTTCGAAATTGAATCTCACCGGACGGGCTGACTCGCTGTCGTTGAAATTGCGGGGCAGCACGATTGAAGACCGGGCGCTGCTGGGGTACTCAGATCCCAATACGTTCGGGCACACAAATCTGAGCTTTCAAGCCACCGCCTATACGGAAAAGACGCAGGACATCAACACCTTCACAGAGATGCGTTATGAGGGTTCGGTGCAGTTGACCGATCAAGTTTCGCCGCGGACGACGCTGATTTACCGTTATGTATTTCGCAAGGTGCTGGTCTCGAATATCAGCGAGACGATTAATCCAGAGTCGATTCCGCTGTTTCAGCAGCCGACCCTGGTTTCGCAATTTGGGGCCACGTGGGTGCAGGACCGACGGGACAATCCCGCTGACGCTACGCGCGGAAGTTTTAACAGTGCGGATGTCGGGATCGCCGACAGTTCGATCGGATCGAGTGCGAGCTTTTTGCGGATCTATTTTCAGAACTCGACGTACCATCCGATCAAGCGACGCTTCAGTTTTGCGCGCTCGATCCGTTTTGGAGCACTGCTGCCCTATGGCGACACCGTCTCGTTAACGTTTCCGCCGCCCACTATGGCGCCGTTGCCGACGGTCATCCCACTTCCGGAAAGATTTTTTGCCGGCGGCGGCACCTCGCTGCGCGGGTTTGCGCTGAACCAGGCTGGCCCGCGGGACGCCACAACCGGATTTCCGGTGGGAGGGCAGGCACTGTTGGTTTTGAACCAGGAATTTCGCTTTCCGATGCGCCTGCCGTATTTCGGGACGTCGCTGGGCGGCGCGTTTTTTTACGACGGCGGCAATGTGTACAGCCGGGTGAGCCGTATCAGCTTTCGATCCTCGACTCCCAAGCCGACGTTTGATACGAGCGATCCAGCGAATGCGAAATGTCTGACGAATTGCGGAAACGAACTGAATTATTTCGCGCACACGGTGGGTTTGGGAATTCGCTATGCGACGCCCGTGGGGCCGATTCGCGTGGACTTAGGTTACCAGATCAACCGGCCAACGTTTGTGGTGCCCTGCACAAATCCTACAGGGGTGGTTCCGACCTGCCACAAGGCCGGGCAACTGCCCGGATTCCAGATTTTCTTCAACTTGGGATCGAGTTTCTGATGCACCCAGTGCGCTCACGCTTTTTGCTTCGAACCGCGTACTTGCTGATGTTGGTGATTATTTTTAGCGGTCTAAATTTTGGGGACGAATTGATCGACCGCATCGCCGCGCGGGTGGAGAACGACATTATTTTGCTGAGCGATGTACGGCAACTAGGCCGCTATCAATTGCTGGTGGATGGAAAATCGGAGACAGATACGCAGTTGCTTGACCGGCTGATCGATCAGTGGGTGGTGCAAAACGAAGCGGATGCTTCGCGCTTCCCGCACCCGACGGATGCGGAGATCGAGCAATCGCTCGCGGTGCTAAAAAAGTCATTTGCTTCACCGGAACTTTACGACGAGCGGAAAAAGCAGAGTGGTTTGAGCGACCTGCAAGTGCACGACAAAATCGCCACCCAGCTGTACCTAACAAATTACCTGGATTCGCGGTTCCGGCCGTCGGTGCAAGTGGACCCAAAGGCAGTGCAGGAATTTTATGAGACGGCAGTGTTACCGCGAGCGAAAGCGCGGGGACAGGAGCCGCCTTCGCTGGAGGCATCGCGCGAGGTGATTCAGGAAGCGCTAGTGCAGCAAAGCATCGATAGCCAGGCGGACCAGTGGCTGAAGGAAAGCCGCGCGCGTATTCACGTACAACGGCTGATCGGTGACGAGGCGAAATGACCGAAGCCAGCCGCAAGAAGAAATTCCGCTGGGTCCGCCATGTGTTGTGGGTAGCGGCGGTAGCAATTTTTCTGGCGGTGGCGGCGGTAGCTTTCTTTTTTGGAACGGGACTGGGGAATCCGTTGATCCGGCGAGTGCTGGTGAAGCGCGTGGAAGGCCTGACGGGCGCGCACGTGCAGGTGCGTACGATTTCTATCAAGTGGCTTTCGCTGCGGGCTACGTTGAAAGGATTCGAACTGCACGGACTGGAGCCCAAGGGGACCGAGCCGCTGTTTACCGCGGAAGAGCTGCAGGCCGGATTGCGGATCGATTCGTTGTGGGGACGAAAGTTTTCGCTCGATGACCTTTACGTACGCGATCCGCACGTGCACATCCGGATCGACAAGAACGGAGTTTCGAACGTGCCCACGCCGCCGCGCGCGCATAGCAGTAAGCCGCTGGCAGAAACGCTGCTGGACCTGCACGTGCGGCACGTGAAACTCGGTAACGGCTGGATCTTATATAACGACATCAAAACGCCGTTGGCAGTCGAGGGTGACAAATTTCATCTGGTGGTGGAGGCACGCGGGCCGCTGGAAAAGATGGTGTACGTGGGGAACCTGGATTGGCAGAACATTCGTTTCACCGCGAAGAGTTTTCTGCCGGTGCCGGTGGGAGTTTCGGCAAGGTTCAGCGTGTCGCGCGACGGACTTACCCTGGAGCAGGGAGTGGTCAGCGCGGCGCGTTCGCATGTCGACGCCGAAGCGCAGCTGACCAATTTTTCTGATCCCAAGGTTAGCCTTCGGTATCGCGGCTGGCTCGAACTGGGGGATTTGCGCGACACGCTGCGGAACGCCCTGGTGCCGACCGGACGCGCGGATGTGCACGGCGAAGGAACGTTTGCGGACGGAAAGTTTCGCGGAACTGGAAACTATTCCGGACGGGACATTGCGCTGCCCTACGACGACTTTCACGCTAAGGGACTGACCAGTCACGGAACATTTCGCATCAACAACGACGGCCTAGTGGTTCCGGATTTTTTTGCGGGGGCGCTGGACGGGCGGGTGACGGGGCGCGTGACACTCAAATTTGCTGGTCTGCAGTTTCATGCGGAAACGCACGTCGAAAATGTGCGGCTGGCCGCGCTGCTGCCCTCGATCGAACATCGCGGCTTTCCCATCGACGAACTGCATTGGGACGCAATGCTGACCGCGGACACGACGGAAGTGTGGACCGGGGCGTTCGAACATTTTGGAATCACCGCGAAAATGCAGTGGATGCCGCCGGCAAATCCCGCGGCCGGGCATGAAGCGGTCACCGGTGATTGGAATTTTATCTATCGCTACGACGCCAGTTTGTTCACGGTGGTGTCGGGAGCGTTCCAGACGCCTTCGACGCACGGAAGTATCACCGGCGTGCTGGCTCCGAAAGATTCGGGAATGGAATTGAAATTCGAGACAGCCACGCTGGCGAGATACAAGGATTTCATCAACGCGCTGCGGGACGCCGCACCGGGCTCGGCGGATGCGAACCAGCCGATCGAAGGGCAAGTGACCTGGGACGGGAAAATTGCTGGGCCGTCGGGCAAGCCGACGTTTAGCGGACACGTGCGCGGGGAGAAGGTGCGTTATGCCTCGTTCTTTTTGGATTCGCTGGATGGAGATCTGGTGTATTCGCCGCGCGAATTGTCGCTGCTGCACGGGCATCTGCGCCGGGGAGAGACCTCGAGCGCTGTGGAAGTGAAGCTGGCCCTGACGGACTGGAGCTTTCTGCCTAACAATTCCTGGTCGGCGGAGGCGAATCTGGAAAAAACTTCGATGGAAGGCCTGCAGCAACTGGCAGGGATGTCGTATCCGGTGCGCGGTGATTTGACAGGGGAATTTCACGGAAGCGGCACGCGGAATGATCCGCACGTGACTGGGCTTTTTGATTTGGCGAGTGGGAATGTGTACGGTGCGACGTTTGACCGGTTGCGCGGGAAGTTGAATGCCGGGATGGAGGAAGTGCAGATCAGCGACGCGGAATTCCGGTTTTTTCCACGCGGAAAGGAAAAGGGCGCAGGAACTGGAATTGTCACAGGAAGCGCCGGGTACCGGTTCGCGGACAAACGCGTTTCCGCCGATCTGGCGGGTGCGGGGTTGCCGCTCGAAAGTTTCGAGAAGTTGCAGAGCACGATCGCGATC
>DATCOK010000643.1:0-2511 GCA_036564765.1 Candidatus Acidiferrum sp.
GTACGGCTCCGATCATTTTGATTTGTGTCATCACGTCGCCGGCATGCACGCGGTAATTCGCTACCGTCCCCCGGTCGGCAATGAATACACCGGCGACTGGATGTCCGTAGAATTACGCGACGAGCTGCCGCCGGCACAGGAAGCCGCGAAAGAACCCGCCGAAACTAAAAACTAACAGTTCATGTTCGGATCATCCGCGGCTTCTTTTCCAAGGATCCAGCCCGCCTACAACCTCGCCGCAATTCCGTGTATCCTGACGCGCTATGCATAAAAAAACGAAACCAATCGTCTTGACGGTGCTCGACGGCTGGGGTTATCGTGCGGAACGCGAAGGCAACGCCATCGCTCTGGCCCGCAAGCCCACCTACGATGAACTGCTCCGCAAATTTCCGAACACGTTGATTGAGACCTCCGGCCCCTTCGTGGGCTTGCCGCAGGGCCAGATGGGCAATAGCGAAGTCGGCCACATGAATATCGGCGCGGGCCGCATCGTGCACATGGATATCACCCGCATCGACCTGCTGATCGCCAACAACCAACTCGAAAATGTCCCGCTGTTCCAGCAAGCTATGGAGCGTGGCCGCAAGCGCCAACTGCATTTCATCGGCTTGCTCAGCGATGGCGGGGTCCATTCGCATATCGAACATCTGTTCGCCCTGCTTCAAATGGCCGCGAAAAACAAAGTGAAAGATGTCTTTGTCCACTGCTTCATGGACGGCCGCGACACCCCCCCGCATAGCGGCCGCGATTTCATAAGTCAGTTGCAGCACAAGATGCGGCAACTCGGCGTGGGAGAAATCGCCACGCTGGTGGGCCGCTATTACGCGATGGATCGCGACAATCGCTGGGAACGCATCGAATTGGCCTATCGCGCGCTGGCTCACGGCGAAGCGCCGACACGCACCAGCGATCCGCTGGCCGCTCTCGAAAAAAGTTACCAACAGGGTGTCACCGATGAATTCGTCCAGCCCATCGTAGTGACCAGAGGCGAAGGCCCAGCCGCCCAGCCAGTCGGCACGATCCACGACGAAGACGCCGTGATTTTCTTTAATTTCCGCGCCGACCGCGCGCGCCAGATGACCTACGCCCTCGCCGCGCCCGATTTTGACAAATTTACCGACGCCCACCGGCCCAAAAATCTTTTCTACGTAGCCATGACCCAGTACGACAAGAAATGGCCGTGCCTCAACTACGTTATCTCGCCGGAGAAGCTCGAGCAGATTCTCGCGCAGGTCTTTGCCGAACTGGATTACAAAAATCTTCGCTGCGCCGAAACCGAGAAATACGCACATGTCACTTATTTCTTCAACGGCGGCGTCGAAAAACCCTTCGGCGGCGAGGAACGCATCCTCGTGCCGTCGCCGAAAGTGGCTACCTACGATTTAAAACCGGAAATGTCCGCGGCGGGCATCACCGAAACCGTCGTGAACGCCATCGAGAAGGGCGAATTCGACGCCATCATCATGAATTACGCCAACGCCGACATGGTCGGCCACTCGGGGAAATTGCAAGCCGCCATCCAGGCGGTCGAAGCCGTCGACGCCGGACTCGGAAAAATTTATCAGACCCTCCAGGCTCGCGGCGGAACCTGGATCATCACCGCCGATCACGGCAACGCCGAAATGATGATCGATCCGAAAAACGGCGGCCCGCACACCTATCACACCACCAATCCCGTCCCGTTCATTCTCGTCAGCGATGACGATCATTTGCAGTTGTCGCCGGGCGGCTCCCTGCGGGATATCGCCCCGACCATGCTCGGCGTCCTAAGTCAACGCCAACCGCCGGACATGACCGGCAAGGATTTGCGCCACAAGCCGTGACCTGCCTTCCTTGCGGCGAAAAAGAGGCTGCATGAGCGTGCGGACCAAGCCCGCCGAAACCAAGCTCGTAATCTGCGTGTTTAGCGCATTTTCGCAGTGGAACGCCAAGCCCGAACTTCCCGAAACTATTCGCAAGCGCTGGCCGCAAATGACCGTCGCGCAGGTAACCAGCTATGAGCAGTTACCGCCAGAATTACCCGACGCGGATATTTTTGTGGGCAGCACTCTGCGCCCCCCGCAATTGGCGCTGGCCAAAAAATTGCAATGGGTGCATTCCGCTTCCGCGGGCGTAGGCCAACTCACCTATCCCGAAATGCGCAACTCCGGAATCGTTCTTACCAACGCCAGCGGCGTATTCTCCGTGCCCATGGCCGAGCACACCATGGGATTGATGATCGCGCTAGCCAGAAATTTTCCCGACAGCATTCGCCAGCAGGATCGTAGCGAATGGTCCCAGCAAAAATTGTGGGATCACCCTCAGCAACTCTCCGAACTGAACGAAAAATTATTGCTGATCGTCGGCTACGGCTCCATCGGTAGGGAACTAGCCAAGCGTGCCAAAGCATTTGGCATGCGCGTCTGGGGAGTAACGCGCTCGGGAAAAGGCGAAACCACCCACGTCGAGAGAATCTTAGCGGCCAGTGAACTAAGTAGCGCGCTGGGTCAGGCCGATTACGTAGTGTTGTGC
>DATCOK010000644.1:0-3878 GCA_036564765.1 Candidatus Acidiferrum sp.
CCGCTGCCTCTCCTTCCACGATTGCCTGTTCGAAGTTACCCATTTTTCTGAATACCAGCCCCAGTATCCAGTGGGTGACCGGATAGTTCGGATCTAGTTCCACAGTTCGCTGAAGTTGCTCGAGTGCCTTGTCGTATTTCCGCGCCATGTAGAAGGCCCAACCGATGGCTGTGCTGATAATGAGCGACAAAGGGTCGAGCTTCTGACTCTCCTGCATGCGCGCGATGGCTTCCAGCTGGCGGCCCATGGTCATGGAATATTCGGCGTACCAGTGATTGGCCGTGGGATGCGCTGGATTAAGCGCCAAACCGCGTTCAAATTCGCCTTGTGCTTCTGGCCATTGCCAGTCGTTCAACCACAACACCGCGGCCAAGGGCGTGTGGGCTTCGCCAAGGTGCGGATCGTGACGCAAGGCTTCTTGTGCGGCGATCTTAGCTTTCGGGAATGCCTCTTTCGCCGGTAAATAGCTATTCCATCCGAGCAGCACATAAGAATCGGCCAAGCCGGTGTGCGCGAGCGCATATTTAGGATCTTTTTCTACAGCTTCCTGGAAGTATTCGATCGCTTTGTAAAATCCGTCCTCGGTCCACCGGTTCCAGTGATGGCGGCCTTTCAGATACAGGCTGTACGCTTCGGCGTCATCAGTTTGGCGCTTGGTGAGGCGTTTTTTTTCTGCGCGCGTGAGTTTCAAACGCAATGCTTCGGATATCTCGTTGGAGATGTCGTCCTGCACCACGAAAATATCCCCGGGCTTGCGATCGTATTGCGCGCCCCACAATTGCGATCCAGTGGCCACATCCACCAGTTCGGTGCCAATGCGTAAAGATCCACCGCTCTGCATGATCCTTCCGGTGAGGATAGCGCGCACATTTAGTTCCCGGCCGACCGCTTGCGGATCAAGTCGCGGGCCCTTGAAGCGGAAGACCGTACTCTGGGCCATAACTCGAAGCTTTGGTACGGTCGCGAGGGTGTTGATCAGACTGCCGGCTATCCCGTCGCTTAGGTATTCGTTCTCCGGATCGCGGCTGATGTTTTCGAACGGCAAGACGGCCAGCGAGTCGATGATCTTGGATATGCGTTCGGTGCGGTGGGCGCCCGATTGCGAAGAAGGATTGCGCGATCGCTGAGTTCCGGTCGCTTGTAGATTACTCGCACTTGACATGGGCGCGTCCGCCACAGGTCGCCAACCGGAAATGGTGCCGCGGTCGAGCTGCTGTAGGTCCGCGAGAATCTCCGACATGTGTTGATAGCGCCGCTCTCGATCTTTTTGAAGAGCTTTGGTGATAATCTCTTCCAGTCGCGGCGGAATCTCGGGATTGATATTTCTGGCGGGAACGGGAGAGCGCGTCAGAATAGCTTCGATAATTACTCCGCCGGTACCGCCGCCAAACGCCTGGTGACCCGTGGCCATCTCATACAACAGCAGTCCAAACGAAAAAATATCCGTGCGTGCGTCGAGATTATCGCCGCGGATCTGTTCAGGCGACATGTAGGACGGAGTGCCGCTGATGATCCCTACGATGGAAGTAGAGTCGGAAACTTCGCTGCCGGAGTCTGTGACCGCAATTCCGACACCCTTGGGAATAAGTTTCGCGAGGCCGAAATCGAGTATCTTGGCCTGGCCGCGCCGGGTCACAAAAATATTCGCAGGCTTGATGTCGCGGTGGATGATGCCTTCGGAGTGCGCTGCATCCAGAGCCTCGGCGATCTGGATTCCCAGCTTGAGGATTTCTTCGACAGGCAGCGCCCGATCGTAGATGTGACTGCGCAGCGTGCGGCCGTCAATGAACTCCATGGCGATGAAATCGCGCCCGTCCTGCTCGCCAATATCATAGATGGTGCAAATGTTGGGATGATTCAAAGCGGACGCGGCGCGGGCCTCGCGGCGAAAACGTTCCAGGGCCTGCGAGTCTTTCACCAGGTTATCCGGCAGGAATTTGAGAGCGACGGGGCGATCCAGGCGGGTATCGACGGCTTTATAGACCACGCCCATGCCGCCCGCACCGAGTTTTTCGGTGATGCGAAAGTGAGAGATGGTCTCGTTGATCATGACTGAGCCAATTGAAACGGCATTGGACCGCAGCGCCCGGATAGCTATGTTCGCTCTGACATTAGCAGAAGTCACGAGGCAAACGGACTGACGAGCACTGCCGCCACATTTAAGGGAAACGAGGCGCCTTTTTACAACTGTTTACAATCTTTTGCGATGGCTTGACACATTCCTTCTTGCGGTTCTTTATAGTCTTGCCCAGTCACGGCTGGACGGATCTCACCTAAATGAAATTTTTGAACAAATGGCGGCTTACAGACCGGACGCGGACACTGCTGACGCTGGAGCTGGCGATTGTGTTGCCTGCGGCAGCGCTTTTGGGATTCAGCGCCTGGAACCTCAACCATATTCAACGCTCCGAGGCCGTGGAAGCGGCCTTTCAACGCGACTTCGCGCATGTACTGAAGATTGCGGAGAAGAAGACCTTCCACATGGCCGTCGACTTGGTTACGCCGGTTCGCAAAGGATTTCCTAATCCGGACGAAGGCCGCAACGCCATCAGCGCCAAGCTGGACCAGTTGCTCTCTGAGCATCCGGAGTATTCGTATGCGCTGCTCTACGACAAGCAGACCAACCTGCTGGTAAGCCGCACCCAGCCAGTCCGCGCAGGCGATGCGGAGTTCTGTGCGCAAACGCAAGAGTTGATCAAAGGTGCGTCGACGTGGCTTCCCTTGGAATCAGTGACCTTGGCGGGCCGCATACGCATGATGGCCAGGAAGGACGAAGATCCTGTCGAGTTTACGGGCGGATGGGCGCTGGAAGGCAGCAAACCGGCGTATTGGAACATCGCGTATTTTATTCCGCCTGACGTGGAAAAAGACCGCGTGGCACTGGGTGTAGTGGCGTTTGACAACGATTATCTTCGTCAGACGCTGCTCCCGGCCATGATGAAGGACGTCCTGACCAGCAAGAAAAACGGTTTGCTGATGGCCGACGCCAATCCGCCGGTGATCATGATTCATCCGTCGAAAGACTCGACGCCCTGGGTTTCATCCGCGAATTGGGACCGGGCCAAACCAGAGGTGGAGCACAATTTCGAATACGTTTTTCCGGGACTGACGCTGGCCATTAAGTATCAGGGTACGACCGTGGCGGACATCGGATCCCGACTCATGCGTAACAACTACATCGTGCTGGCCGGGCTGGCCATGTTCATGATGGGTGGAATCTGGCTGACCTATCGCAACGTTTCGCGCGAGATGAAGTTGGCGCGTTTGAAATCCGATTTTGTGGCCAACGTGTCCCACGAACTGCGCACGCCCCTGGCTCTCATTCGCTTGTACGCCGAGACGCTGGAGCTCGGCCGCCTCAGCGCCAAAGAAAAATATCAGGAGTATTTCCGCATCATCCGCGAGGAAAGCGAGCGCCTGACTGCGCTCATCAACAATATCCTGGATTTTTCGCGTATTGACGCCGGGCGCAAGGAATATGAATTTGAAGAGACCAACTTGGCGGAGTTGATTCATACCACGCTCGAATCCTACCGCTTCCAGATTCAGCAAAACGGTTTTGGCTTCGAGGAAAACATTTCGAACGACATTCCGCCCGTGAATGTGGACCGCGAAGCCATCGCGCGCTCGCTGCTTAATCTGGTGAACAACGCCTTGAAATATTCGAAAGATCAGAAACACATCGGCGTGAGCCTCTACCGTTCGAATGGCTCGGTGAAGATCGAAGTCGCGGATCGCGGCATCGGGATTCCCGCGAACGAGCAGGAGAAAATCTTCGAGAAATTCTACCGCTGCGGAGATCCTCTGGTGCACAACGTGAAAGGTTCCGGTCTGGGACTTTCGCTGGTGCGGCACATTGCGCGGGCACACGGTGGCGA
>DATCOK010000645.1:0-9345 GCA_036564765.1 Candidatus Acidiferrum sp.
GTCCTGCCCACCGTGTCCGTTCTCAGTAATGAAGAAAAGGCCCAACTCCGTTCCTTGAGTTCAAAAGGTAGCAAGCTCGTCTTCACCGGCGTGAATGCAAGTGGCCTTCCGGATGATTCGCGCTCACCGTTTTTTGCGCAATGCCCTGGCAAAAATCAGCTTGAACGACTCCAGAAGGATTTCGAAGCAGGCTCAAAATCCTCTTCGAAGGAGTTCCTCGCGGCTATCGCTCCAGCAAGTCAGCTAACCATCGACGCGCCACCTACCGTCGCCGTCAACTTCGCGGAAGTCGATGGCCGTCCCCATATTTTTATGGCCAATTTCACCGGCTTGGTTTCGCACCAGAATGCCGTCCCGACCGCTCTGCACGACGTCACCATTTCGACCACGGACGTAAATGCAAAAACTTTACAGCTGTTGCCGTTTCTGGGAACAATACAGACGTTGAACGGACGTAGAATGGGCGACCGCATGGTTTTCACGCTGCCGTCGCTCGAACGCGGTGCAGTGGCCTGGCTTCAATGAATCCGGTCAGTGCATAAGCCGCGAATCTCGTTCGCTGCAGCAAAAATCGCGCCGCTAGACACCTATGCAGATCTCCGAAGGTAAACGAAAAGGTCTCGACGCTGTATCCAACCGTGACGGTGTCATCGCCGCGTTGGCGATTGATCAGCGCGGCGCCCTGCGCAAACTCTTTTCCGCTGCAACGGGAATGCCCGAAGACCAGATTCCCCGCGAACAGATGGAAAAATACAAGCAGGCCGTGAGTCGGATCCTCACTCCGTATGCCAGCGCGATTTTACTCGATCCGGAATTGGGTCTGGAGGCCGCCAGGCAAAGAGCAAACACTTCGGGCCTGCTCCTCGCCTATGAACAGACCGGCTACGACAAAAAAGTCTTGGGACGGTTGCCGCGCCTGCTCGAAGGCTGGTCCGTCCGACGGCTGGTGGAAGCGGGCGCCAACGGCATCAAAACGTTGCTGTACTATTCGCCGTTCAGCCCGGCCGACATCAACAAAATAAAATACGAATGGGTTGAGCATGTCGGCGCGGAATGTGCGGCCGGCGATGTTCCGTATTTTCTCGAACTCGTTTCCTACCACGATGACATGGACGAAAAGGGCCGCGACTTCGCGCGCATCAAACCCGAAACGGTTTCTCGCTCCGTGGCTGAGTTCTCCAAAGAGCAGTATAAAGTGGACGTATTGAAGGTCGGCGTCCCCGTCAACATGGTCTTCGTGGAAGGCTTCGCAACCATGGGCGGCGATATCGTGTACACGCGTGAAGAAGCAAAAACGCATTTCCGCGAAGCCTCCGCCGCTGCCACCAAACCTTTCATCTATCTTTCCGAAGGCGTCAGCAACGAATTATTCGCGGCCACGCTCGTGCTCGCTGCGGAGGCTGGCGCAACTTTCTCCGGCGTTTTGTGCGGCCGCGCCACCTGGAAAGATGGCGTTGCGATATTTGCGCAGCAGGGAACGGATGCGTTGGACGCCTGGCTTCGCGGCGAGGGCGCCCAAAATATCCAACGGGTCAATAGCCGCCTTCAAAAAGCCACGCCCTGGTGGCAGTATTTCGACGAAACTTCCGGATCAGCCCAGCCCGCGCGGCAGGGACGTGAATAAATTGCCGCCTAGATTTTTCTGCGTCAGCGCCAACCCCGCCATCGACCGCCGCCTGCGCCTCGCCAAGCTGGAAGTCGGCAAAGTGAATCGCGCGAGCGACGCACAGTCCGCGCCAGGTGGCAAAGCCGCGCACGTCGCTATGGTTTTACGCACACTTGGGGCTGATCCACTATGGATCGGAACCGCCGGCGGCAGGACCGGGGAAGAATTGCTGCGAGGCCTGCGCGCCCTCAGTATCCGCGCATACGCGGAACGCGTTGATCCGGAAACACGCGTAAATCTCGAACTGATCGAAGCATCCGGCGAAATAACCGAAATACTCGAGCCGGGGCGGTCCTTGACGGACGCGAACTGGCAGTCGTTCTTGGCCGCCTGCGAAAGACTATTTTCCAACGAAGCTGCCGGCGCGACAGTGATCGTTTCCGGCAGCCTGCCGGCCGCAACCGATCCAGATTTTTACGCCGATCTTACGGACCTGGCGCACCGCCACGGTCACGCCATGTTCCTCGACACCAGCGGTGAGCCGCTGCGACGCGCACTCGAAAGCAATCCGGATTTCATCAAGCCCAATCGCACCGAAGCGGAAGTATTGACCGGGGAACAAATCACGAATCGCGATGTGGCGCGAAAGGCTGCCGAATCTCTGCGCGCGCTGGGCGCTCAAAGCGTGGTCATCAGCCTTGGCCATGAGGGCTTGCTTTGGTATCAGCACGGCCAAGGCACCTTCCAAGCACAGCCCGAATCTGTCGACCATCGTTCGACCGTCGGATGCGGCGACGCCACTGTCGCGGCCTTCGCCTACGCATCGGCCATGAATTTCGACACCGACAAAACGCTGCGTCTTGCCGCCGCGTGCGGTGCCGCCAATTGCCTTGCGGATTTACCGGGCCAGCTCAGCCTCGCCGACGTCCGCAATTTTGAACCGCGCGTTCGAATCGAGCGTATGGCATGAGAACGCCTTGCGATAGAATGCCGCGTGCCTCGACAACTCTGAGACGGTGGACCCTGCACTATGCTGAATGAAGAGCGGCGTCGCGAAATACTCGAACTCTTGCAGAACGAAGGCCGCGTGCTGGTTCGCGATCTATCGCGCCGGTTTCACACCTCGCTCATCACCATCCGCAAAGACCTGGAAGTTCTACATCATCAAGGGCATCTCGAACGCACCCATGGCGGTGCACTGCCGTTGCGCACCGGGGCTTTGCAGGATCGCACTCTTGAGGAAAAAGAGCGGCTGCACCGGCAGGACAAACTGCGCATTGCGGCTGCCGCCGTACAGATGATTCGCGACGGCCAGGTCATCATTCTCGATTCCGGAACCACTACCACCGCTATCGCCCGCGCTTGCAAGCAATTCAAAAAACTCACGGTCATCACTAACGGCACCAATATCGCCGCCGAACTCGCCGGCACCGCAGTCGAGGTCATCCTGACCGGCGGCACTCTCCGCAAAAACTCCTTTTCGCTAGTGGGGCCTCTCGCGGAAGAGTCGTTGCGCCGCCTCAGCGCCGACATGCTTTTTCTGGCTGTCGATGGCTTCGATACTCGCTACGGTTTAACCACTCCCAATCTACTCGAAGCCCGCGTGAATAAAATCATGGCCGAAAGCGCGCGCCGAACGATTGTCGTCTGCGATTCCAGCAAATTCGGCCGCCGCAGCCTCTCGCTCATCATGCCCGCGTCCGCGGTGCACGAAGCCATCACCGACAAAAAAATTGCCAAGCAGCAATTGCGCGAACTGCGCAAGACCAACATCGATGTCACGCTAGTCTGACCGCGAAAGCCTTCATCGCAACACGTTTTAAGAGTTATCCGTCAGTTTGTGGAGATTGCGGGTGGCCAAGTTTGATGTAGCCGTTGTCGGCGAACTGAACCTTGACTTGATCCTCTCGGGGCTCCCGCGCGAACTGCAACTCGAGCGCGAGCATCTGGCCGACGGCCTCAAGGTCACCTTGGGCAGTTCCTCGGCCATATTCGCTCATAACCTCGCCTCTCTCGGCGATCGAGTGGCCTTCCATTCCGCCATCGGTGATGATTCTTTTGGCGAACTTTGCCTGGAGCGGCTGCGCGAAATCGGCGTCGACCTCTCCGGCGTTCATCGCCTCGCACAAGAACAAACCGGCCTCACCGTAATTCTTTCGACCGGCGAACAACGCTACATCCTCACCTACCCTGGAGCTATGGCCGAGCTACGCTTCGAGGATTTGAGCCTTGAGCACATCTGCTCGGCGAAACATTTTCATCTGTCGTCGTACTTCTTGCAGACGGCCCTGCGCCCCCGGATGCCCGAGCTATTCAGGCGCATGAAGCAAGCCGGGCTTACCACTTCTCTCGATACCAATGACGATCCCGCCGACGAATGGAGTGAGGACGTCTTGGAAGTGTTGAAGTATGTCGACCTGTTGCTGCCAAACACCCACGAAGCATGCAAGCTGGCGAAACGCAAAGATGCCGAAAGCGCGGCTGAAGTGCTATCGGCCAAGGTGCCGTTGGTGGCGATCAAGTGCGGATCGCAAGGCGCCATCGCGCGTCGCGGCAAAGAAATATTTCAGGCGCCCTCTCAAAGAGGCGAATTCGTCGATGCCGTCGGCGCGGGAGACAGTTTTGACGCCGGCTTCATCCACAAATTCATTCGCGGCGCTTCCATCGAGGAGTGCCTGAGATTTGCAAATATTACGGGAGCTCTTTCCGTGACACGCTCGGGCGGAACCGAAGCGTTTCGCGATCAACGTCATCGGCAGGAGTTTTTGGGTGCGCATCAAGCTGGAGGCTGAAAATCACGACGCTTCGCGCGCTAATCCCCCGTTTTCGCCACGCTGCCACTATTCTGCGGAGTGGCCTGCAGTAACAAGCTACCAGTAAATTCAGCCTTTAACGTCCCATCCGGCCCTTGCACCGTTCCATAATCCTTGTTGTTTACGTAGTCCATCACTTTATAGGTCTTCGCCTGCAAGCCGCGTAGCTCAATTTCGCCGGACCAGCGCTCCGAGCCAACATTTTTTGCCGCAACGTTCTTTTTTTTCCCCGGAGCGTAGAACGCGTAATACATGTTTCCATCCTTTTCGATCGCGTATCCTTCCGGCACATCGTAGCCATACACATACAAATCGAGAAACTTTCCTTTCGAAAGCATCTTCTCGTTGTACAAACTGATCCACTTCTTCCAGTGAGCCTCTTTGTCAGAATTCAGAAACACGTTCTTCAACTTCGGGCCATAATCCGGCCAGGTAAATTTCGTTCCCAGCACCCCGCCGGTTCCCAATGTCGAAGCAAAATCGGTCCCAAGATCTTGCTCCTTGTCTCCCTCGCCCGAAATCTTCGTCAACTCCACATGATCGCCATAAATTGCTGCATGCGGACCGAGCAGTGCTTTGTACATCTTCATCCGTCGCCGCACTTGCACCGAGCCGACCGGATCCGCCGTGACCGCCTGATCCATGTACCTCAGCCACGCCAGGCTCGGCGGCGTCCCGCACGGACAACTCTGCGTCACGCTGTCCGCTTTCAACGCGCGCGTCGTCTCGAAAATCGTTTTGTACACTTCACCCATGGCATACACCGAATCATTGGGCGACTTGTGATGATGCGCCGGGTTGTAACACCGCGGAGTGGCGTAAATATTGTCGAGTTTGTGTCCGTCGAAGTCCCAGTCATGAATAAAACGCTCGGTCAATTTTTTGTAATACGCCTGCACCTCTGGCACCGCCGGACATAGCGTCGCAAGATTGCGCGTCATGCGTGCGGCCTTGCCGTTCTTATCGAGGATTAGCCAGTCGGGATGCTCCTTCACCACCTCGGACATCGCGTATTTGTGTCCGTTGTATCCGAATTTTCCGTCCTCCACCGCCAGCGGCAGCCACCACAGTTGCACCTTGATACCCTGCGCGTGAAAATCACTGACCATCTTTTGAATCGCATCTCCGCCAAAGGTATCGCTGCGCGGTTGCCAGTCGCCATAATTGTTGAACCAGCGATCGTCCAGCGTCGCCCAGTGAATCCCTAGCTCCTTCAATTTAGGCACTGTTTCGAGCATCTGCTTGGGCGTAACGTTCGACTCATAGCCCCACCCGCACCAGCTCACCGCGTAATTTTCTTCGTTGTTGATGGGACGCGCCAGGCCTTCGCGCTCCACCGCGTTGGACCACATGCTCAGCGGCTCGTAGTAATCGCCTTTATAGAGCGCTAGAAAAGTGCGCGGCGTAGCATATATTTCACCCGGCCTAAGTGTGGTATCTGCTACGAAGTTCACGGCCGCGCCGATGCGTCCGTCTGGCAGCGTCGAAACGGGGATCGACATCACCAGCGGCAGCGTCTCCAGATGGCCAATCGCCTCGCCGAGCGTCTTCGTCCAGAACGCCACGACCGGTATGCCGCCGCCCACCCGACCGAGATCGTCCTTCGTCTCTACCGGCGCGCCAAATTCATTTTTCTGTTCGAATTTAGCCGGGACCGGGAGGACATCATCCTGGCCCCATTTCACGCTGGATCCAAAAAACGCCCACATTTCATGCGCTTTCGCCTGCGTATCCATCAACGAAGCATTCAGGCGGTGGCGCTGCAGCGAGAAGTCCTTCAACGAAATCTCACCTTGCCCATCGTTTCGAACCGACCCAGAGAGCAGCGCCAAATTCGGGAAATCATCATAAACTTCAACCGTCAGCGTCTCGCTGAGATTCGTGCTCTTGCTCGCGCCGTAAACTTCGATGTGCTTCCCGGTTTTTCCAAGTTTGCCGCTCGCCTCGGATATTTTCGGGTGCTGGATATCAAACACCATATCTTCGACAGCATGGCCCCCAAGCGTTATCTTCTGGCCCGACTCGTCTCCTGGTTCATCCAGCGTCACGGTTTTACCGTCCTGCTGCATGGCACCGCGCAGGTATCCTGACGACAACAACACAAACTCCGCAGAATCGCTGCGAACGTGTACGCCTTCCGCATCATTGCTAACCTCAACACGCGACACCGCCGATGCCGATCCAGCTTCAGATTTCTGTTTGGTGTTACATCCGAGAATCAGGAGAGTAGTTGCGAGCGATAGAGTCGCAAAAAACGAGCAGAAGCGCAGCCCGGCTGAAGTTTTAAGAGTCATCATCATTTTGTAATTGTACTCGTGAAAGGAACCAATCGAAATAAAAAGCAGCTATCCGAAAGCCCCTCTAACCACTCAGTGTGTGGTTTCTTTTTCCCGCTTGATTGCGTCTTCGGGTATCGCAAACGCCATGTAGACTCCGCCGGACCCTGACTTAGGATCCTTACCGCCCCCAGCCGCAATCACCACAAACTGCCGCCCATTTACCTCATACGTGATCGGCGTGGCGTTCCCTGCAAACGGGAGAGTGGTCTCCCACAAAAGCTTGCCGTCATTCTTGTCGAACGCCCGAAACTTTCTATCGAAATTCGTCGCCCCGATGAACAGTAAGCCACCGTCGGTCACCACCGGCCCACCATAATTTTCCGTTCCCGTATTCTTCGCGCCCTTCGCGGCCAGTTCCGGATATTCGCCAAATGGTATCTTCCAGAGATATTCCCCCGTGTTCAAATCGATCGCATTTAGCGTGCCCCACGGAGGAGCCACGGCTGGGAATCCATCTGGATCCAGAAACTTCTTGTAACCCGTAAACCGGTATTTCACCGTAACCGGAGCGGGGGCCGAACTCTCCAGTTCCTTGCTTTCTCTACTGGTCAGATAGCCGATCAACGAAAACAACTGATCCTCCGTCAAATTTGGAAAGCCCGGCATACGGCCTTTTCCATTTTTGATCGTCGACGCGATTTGTTTTGCGTTGATTCGCTCGCCAATTCCCGTCAACCCCGGAATCGGCGGCGGCGAACCCGCCAGCTTGTCGCCGTGGCATACACCGCACTGGCTTAAATAAATGTTTCGCGGATTATTTCCCGCGGTGTTCTCCGCCAGCGCACCCGTCCACGCAACGTCATTCGCGTTGACGTAAATCACGCCGGTCTTAGCGTCTATCGCGGGGCCGCCCCATTCCGCTCCCCCGTCAAAGCCTGGAAACACCAGCGTGTCTTTGCCGACGCTGAACGGTGCGAACTGTCCATCGTTGCGAAACCTCCTGAATTTTTTCAACGCCCACTCATGAACCTCGGGCGTTCGGTTGCTCAGTTGTGTTTCATCGATGCTCTGGCGCGCAAACGGTGCGGGCTTTGTCGGCAGTGGTTGTTCCGCCGCCGCGACTTCACCCGGCACGTCGCTCGCCGGATATTTGTGATATTCGATCGGGAAAAGCGGTTTGCCGTTCGTGCGATCGAACAGAAAGACAAATCCATGCTTGGTCACCTGCGCTACCGCATCGATTTCCGTCCCATTTCTTTTCACGGTAACAAGCGACGGCGGCGCTGGAAAGTCGCGATCCCACAAGTCATGCCGCACGCCCTGAAAATGCCAGATGCGCTCACCCGTTTCTGCATTCAGCGCGATGAGCGAATCAGCAAAAAGATTGTCGCCCAGCCGGTCGCCGCCATAGAAATCAAATGCCGCCGAACCGGTCGGCACGTATACGATGCCGCGTTTCGCATCCAGCGACATGCCCGTCCAGTTGTTGGCTGCTCCCACATTTTTCCACGCATCCACAGGCCAGGTCTCCGCGCCAAATTCGCCGGCGTGCGGAATGGTATGAAACGCCCAGCGTAATTTTCCGGTGCGCACGTCGAATGCGCGAATATCGCCGGGCGGCGCGGGCAACGTCTCCGGATTGCGCCCGCCTACAATAATCAGATCCCTAGAAATCACACCGGGACTCGTCAAATAAATCGATTGCGCTTCGGCCTTTTCTCTGCCGAGTCCTTCGCGTAAGTCGATGCGCCCTTCGATTCCAAAGCTAGACACCGGTCGACCGGTAGCGGCATCCAGCGCGTAAAGAAAGTTCATTACTCCCACCAGAATCGTCGCGCTTTTTCCATCGCTCCAGTAACACAAGCCGCGATCCGGCTGTGTTCCCTTGATCCCGGAATCAAATTTCCACAAAAGCTTTCCGGTGGCCGCATCCAGCGCAAGTATTTTTTGCGTCGGGGTAATGCCATACAACACACCATGCACAACGATCGGGCTGGTCTGCAGCCCGCCTTCCTCTTCTGTGTCAAAACTCCATGCAAGTTTGAGTCGCGTAACATTGCCGCGATGGATCTGCGCCAGCGGTGAGTAATGATTATTTTCCGGCGCCCCACCGTATACCGCCCAATCGTAATTCGCTCCGGTCACCGTCGTTTTAACTCCCGCCGACGCTTTTGTCGCGCCGGTCTGCGCGTTCATTCCGGCCGCAAGCGCTAAGGCAACAAGCGCAGCGATAACAATTGAGTTTTTCACTGGGCTCCTTAGCTCAGAAATTCAATGAACAATGGTTATTTCTTCGCCGGTGCATTTTTCGGCGGGATCGTCGCGTAACCCGGCGCGACTTCAGTCAGGTTTTTACTCAACGTGGCTTTAGCATCCCCAACCGCCCAGCGAATTCCCCCGCCAAGCACGTTCAGAAAAAAGGCGTCCTGCCAATTCTCCGGACGGTCGCCCATCGCAACGTAAAAAACCCGGCCCTTCCCATCCATTCGGGCCCACGTCACCGGATACGCGGGCCGCTGGTAGCATTCGCCTTGCATACCCTTGGTATCCAGCGTCATGATGACGTGTATATCCGGCACAAAATCTTTCAGCGAATACCATTCCTCGTTGAACGCTACCGGCGACTTTACTCCAGCCAGTCCAGGAA
>DATCOK010000646.1:0-11774 GCA_036564765.1 Candidatus Acidiferrum sp.
CGCAACGCTTCGTCCACAAATTCGGGCACGCGCTCTTCGATGCCCATCTTGCCGCGCAAACTACGCGCGATGCCGGGGCGTTGCGATTCCACTCCCGCGAGCAGATCAAGGGCCTGATGCATCGCGGCGTACGAACGGCTGCTGGCGGCTTCCTGGCTCAAGCGCACGAAAGCGGCGCTGACCAGGCCCTGCACTTCGGTGTCCTGCTCCACGCTGAGGCGTAAACCGACGTGCCGCAGCGCGTCGCCCAGCAAGCGCGGATCGGCCTTGGCGTACAGTTGCGCCATCTCCGATAAACCCATGGCGGCTTTTTTGCGCGCATCCGGCTCTTCGCTTTCGGCACAGGCCGCGTAGTTCTGCAGGATGTTGATGGCTTCGGCGAAATTTCCTTTTTCGATGAGGCCGCTCACGTAGGACTGCACGTTGCGCGGCGGAATGCACCAGGCGTCGTCGGAGAGCAAGACGCTGCGCTTGCCGCTGTCGGGAACCGCGGCCCAGAACTGGCGGTCGAGAATTTCGCGGTGAGACTCGACGAGCATGCCCGCGTCGGTCATTTTGTTTTCGTGCGCGCCGAGAATCTTGCGGAGGTTGTCGATCTCCTGATTCATGCGGTCGAGCATCTGGCGCACCGCGCTGACCTTTACTTCGCCGTTTTCGAATTGCTCGAGGGCGAAGCGGATAGCGAGATGTTCGGCGAGTTGCACCAGCATGGTTTCGTCGGGCTTGGCGTTGGAGGTTTGCGCGGCGAGTCCGGCGATGGCTTGGCGTAACGTGACTTGCGCGGTGCCGGGCAGCTGTGCGATCTGCTGCTGGAAGGTTCCCGCACCGGCGATGCCGCCCTGATTCGAAGCAATCTGCCCAAAGCTGGTGAGCGTGCTCAGAATTTTGTACATCTCCGCTTCGCTGGGGCCAATGGCTGTGGCGGATGCGCGGCTAGGGACGAGGCCCTCGGGGACGGCCGCGTTGGCGGGGATCCAGTAGCCACCGGCGTCGCCGCCCTTCGCGAAGGTGTTGGGATCGACGAATTCGTGGGCGGAGACCAGATCTGGCTCCGTCGTCGAATCGATTTGTGGTTCTGGATTTCCTGTGCCGGGAACGCCGTGACCGGTTCCGCTCGCTCGCGGGGAGGCACCGCTGCCGTATTCTGGAAGATTTCCAGCTCCAAACCCGGATCCACCGCCGCTTCCGTTTCCGGTTCCACTTTGCGATCTTCCGCAGCCGCTTGAACCACTGCCGGATCCGGCATCGGAGGTTGCGCCCCCTGCGCTCGCGTCGCTTTGCGAACCTTGTGCGGCCGCGATGAGTTCGAGCAATTTCTGGGGATCGTTGAGCCACTGCTTGAACTGATCCTGATTGGCGTCGCCGAGGGAAGAGGCCGCCAGTTGCGCGGCCACACTGGTTTCCTTGAGGCGCGCGTCCGTGGCGATGAAACAAATCTCGTTGATGCGAATACCGCGGGCGCCAGTGAGCGCCGTTTTGAGTTGCGCGGCGAGTTCGGCGGGCTTGGCTTTGCTGGTGGGAAAGGCCTGCGCGAAGCGGCGCAACTCGTCCTCGGTGACGATAGGAAAAAACTGAATGCTGGCGACGCCGGCCGCGGAGAGCAACTGCGCGAACTGTTTTTCGGCGGGCGAGCCTTCGAGCGGGACGCCGTCGAGCAGCAGCTGTGAACCGGTGGCGCCGAGAAGCAAGCCGGTCTCCGAGCCCATCGGAGTAGCGGCCTGTAACTCGCGCCAGGCCACGTCGAGGTGCTCGACGGTGCGGGCGTGGGTGTGGCCGTACAGGCGAGCGAATTTCAAAAGGATGTTCAAACTGCGAACAAAGGCGCGAGCCGAAGTTGACCGGGGGTCTTGTTTCATTGCTGGCAAAGACCGGTGGAACTGGTCGAGCGATAGGACTTTCTCTCCAGTACGTTACGGCCCGGCCCCGTGGCCCGCAATGGTACAGAGGTTCTATGTGTCCGCAGGGTCAAGGGGCTGGCTTGGCGTGTTTTTGCGGCGCTTTAGGCGGCGCGGGAAGTGTGCGGGACATGTGCCTGAAATTTGGCGCCTAGGGGCTTCCGAGGATTGCTAACTCCCGACCGCGGCATTATCATGCCCCGGCTATCGAGCGCACGCGCTCCCGAGGACCATCGATGAAACGTGTCACCTTGTCAGTTCTTAGCATCCTTTTTGTGACTGCTCTGTTTTCCGCAACGGCTGGCGCGCAGGATTGGGCACAGGCGCAGCTGAAAAAATCTTCGCGGCACCGCGAGTGGGTGACGGTGAAGCACGGCGACCGCTCGGTGCAAACCTTTATTGTGTATCCCGAAGCGAAAGATAAAAAACCGGTAGTGCTGCTGATCCACGAAATATTTGGCTTGAGCGACTGGATGCAGGATCTGGCGGATCAAGTGGCGGAAGCCGGTTACGTAGCGGTGGCTCCGGATTTGCTCTCGGGGATGGCGCCCAACGGCGGCCGGACTTCGGATTTTCCTGGCGACAAGGTGACGGAGGCCGTCAGCCATTTGAATGCCGATCAGGTTACGGCGGATCTGAACGCAGCCGCGGACTATGCGCTCAAACTCCCGGCTTCGAATGGAAAGTTGTACGTCGGGGGATTCTGCTGGGGGGGCGGGCAGACGTTCCGCTTCGCCACCAATCGCTCCGATATCTCCGCGGCGTTTGTTTTTTACGGGCCGCCGCCGGAGAAGGACGCCATGGCGCGCATCAAGGCTCCGGTGTATGGCTTCTATGCTGGGAACGATCAACGCATCGACGGGACGATTCCCGACACCGTCGCGGCGATGAAAGCGGCGGGCAAGACCTACGACCCCGTCACCTATGATGGCGCGGGGCACGGATTCATGCGCGCGGGCGAAGCGCCCGACGCCACGGACGCCGACCGCAAAGCGCGCACGGATGCATGGACTCGATGGAAGAGCCTGCTAAACCGCGGCGCGTAAGGCGTCGGGCATTCTGCACTGAGCTGTTCGATGGCGGCCGCGCGCGGTTGGTGTGCAACCGCATTTCTTAAGTAACGCCAGAACAAAATGATCGACTCAGAAACTTCAACTCCAATACCGTTGTGTCTCGTAACCGGCGCGAATACCGGCATAGGTTTCGAGGTGGCGCGCGGACTAGCGCAAAACGGGACGCGCGTGGTGCTCGCTTGCCGCGACGAGGGTAGAGGCCGGGTTGCGCTCGACGCCATCGCTAGGGACTTTCCGCAGGCAAGACTCGAACTGCTGGTGGCGGACCTAAGCGATCAGCGCTCCATCCGCGACGCGGCAAGAGCGTTTCTCGCCATGCACGACACTCTCGACGTGCTCA
This sequence comes from Candidatus Acidiferrum sp., assembly GCA_036564765.1. GTDB lineage: Bacteria > Acidobacteriota > Terriglobia > Acidiferrales > UBA7541 > Acidiferrum. The sequence continues at coordinate 3,309 of DATCOK010000646.1, forward strand.
TCAACAACGCGGCGGTAGGTTTGAAGGAACGTCAGGAAAGCGTCGATGGCGTTGAGATGACTTTTGCCGTTAACGTACTCGGCTATTTCCTGCTGACCAAATTATTGCTGGAAGCGCTGCGCAAAGCGCCTGCCGCGCGAATCATCAACGTCTCCTCGCGACTCGCTGGGGGACTGGATTTGGGCGATGTGGAATTCAAGCGCCGCCCATACGATGCGACATCCGCCTATTCGCAAAGCAAACAATCGGACCGCATGTTGACGTGGGCGCTGGCGCGGGGACTGGAAGGCACAGCGGTCGCCGCCAACTCCATGTCTCCCGGGGCCATCAACACGCGGCTGTTAAGAACATTTGCGCCGGACATGAAAGGCAAAACGCCGAGCGAGGGAGCGGATACCATCGTGTGGCTGGCCACCAGCGCTGACCTTGCGGGCGTCAGCAACCGATTCTGGGCCGACCGCAAAGAGGTGCGCTGCCAGTTTCACAACACGGAACAGGAAGACGCGCTGTGGCAACTGTGCGAAGAGATGACCGCCGCCAGCGCAAAGTGAATTTCCAAGGCTCGCCTTATTCGTTCGATCCAGCGCAGGCCGCCCCGCATCTCGCCGCAACTCTTTGGGTAGATTCGAACCATCGAGTAAACTCTAGGTGCTGCTCTCTTCCTTCTGAAAGCGATCAAAGAGGTCCATGACGGAATCGCACGGCCTGCACTTCAAGACGTTTGTCCTGATTCTGATGATTGTGATTTTTGCGCCGCTCGGCAACGTGCTGCTCGGCAAAGGCATGCAAAGCGTGGGGCCGGCCACGCATTGGAGCGTCGGCGACCTGTGGCACGTGCTGATAAAAATCTGCGCGTCCGGCTATATCTGGTTGGGAGTGGCTTCCCTGCTGACGTTTTTCATCGCGTACATGCTGGTTCTGACCTGGGCGGACTATAGCTACGTGCAGCCAGCTTCTTCTTTCTCGTACGCCATGGTGGCGTTGCTCGGTTATCTATTGCTGGGCGAAGTGATTTCGCCGCTGCGCTGGTTCGGCATCGCCATGATTTGCGTCGGCGTGTTGATCGTAGGGCACACTCCGCCGCGCACTACGGCGGTCAAGGCCTGACGTGCGCGAACTTTTCCTGCTGATAATTATCGTGGTGGCCGGAACGGGCGGCGAATTGTGCGTCACGCGCGCGATGAAAGAGATCGGCGAAGTGACGGACTTTCGTCCCGCGGCGCTGGTGAGCTTTGTGTTGCGGGCGCTCATGGTGGGTTGGATGTGGGTTGGCATTGCCATGATGACCGTGGCGTTTTTTGCGCTGCTAGCGGCGCTGTCGTTCGAGAACGTTAGCTTCGTGGTTCCAGTGACGGCGCTGAGCTACGCGGCCGGGGCGGTTGGCGCGGTGCTATTCTTGCGCGAGCGAATCAGCGCGCAACGATGGATCGGGGTATTGGTCGTCTGCCTCGGCGTAACCATCGTCTTGCTCACCAAACACTAACGGGCGGCGCCCGTCATTTCTGTGGGGTTTCCGGGCGAACCTGAGTTGGTGCACCGATCTTGATGGTTACGCCGAAGCGCTTGTAGTTCGCGTAGCGCACGGTCATGCGGATGTGCACCGCGCCGGTGCTGAAATTGAGCATGTCGTCGGCGCGCGTGTAGGTGGGAAACCAGTAGTGCCCTTCGATATTTTCGCGAAAGGTTTCAAAGCGCGGGAAGACGTTTTCCTGGCCCTTCTTCTTGATGTCCGGCACCGCCTTGCCGTCGCTCTTCACGATTTCAAGGTCGGTGTCGTCCACCCATACGCGGCCTTGAAAGTAGCGCTGATTTTTTTCGAGTTTCTTGGGGCCCACATCAAAAACGTAGGTGTTCAGCTGGTCGATGGTTTCGCGGCCGACATACTTAATGTCGTACTTGGGTAATTCGTCGGTAGTGAGCACAAAGGGCTGTACATGTTCCAAGTCGTCGAGATCCTGCTGCGACAGGGAGATGCGCTGCAGCGTGGAAGCCGGCGCGTAGACCACTTTCTCGTAACGCTTGCCGTCGGGGGTAAAAAGAATGTCGCTGCGCATCTGGTATTCGCCGTCGGCCATGCCGTCGGCGTCGATGGTCTGAATCACGAAGGTCTGGGTGTAGGTGTAATTGTCGCGCTCTTTTTTGAATTCCAGTTCGCGGGCGGCAAATTTCTGAATAATTTGATCGACTGGCAAGGCGGGGGGCTGATTCGAAATGGTGGAGCCGCCGCTCTTGGCGTTCGGGTCTTGGGCAGCCGTTCCAGGCACGGGCGCAGTCGCCGCCGGCGGCGTGCCGTGCGGTGTGCTGGATGGGGGCGGGGTTGGCAACGGCCCTTGTTGCTGAGCCGACAATAGGAGACCACAGGTCAGCCCGAGAGCAAGACTGATCAGCGGCTTGCTCAGAGGCTTGAGCCACATCTTCGCTACAACCGAGTTTTCCAAAGAATCCATGCTTCTCCGCTCCGCAGATATTCCGTCGATGAGATGCGCTTTTGTAGAATAACGTAACTTGAGGGAAGAAGAGGTACAGGGGCGAGAATTGCTATGGCAGAAGCGCAAAGAACAAAACTGAACGCTCAAGATGCTGTCGGCGAAATATTGAGACGAAGAAGGTTTACGCTTCGATGATCTGGTTCTTCACCGCGTAGCGCACCAGCTCGCTCACGGAATGCAATTCCAACTTACGCATGATATTGGCGCGATGGGTTTCGGCGGTCTTCACGCTGATATTCAGGGCCACCGCTACTTCCTTGCTGCTCTTGCCTTCCGCGAGCAGTTGCACGATTTCGCGCTCACGCGGGGTCAAGCGGTTGCGCAGCACGGTGCCTGGATCGGGCGCGTGGCTGCCGGCGTTAAAGCCATTCAGCACCATGTCGGCGGCGCGGGCGGTGAAGTAGGAGCGATGATTCGAAACTGCTTCGACGGCCGCCACCAAGTCGCGGTCGGCATCGGACTTCATGATGTAGCCGCGGGCTCCGGAGGCCAAAATTTCGCGCACCAGCTGATCGGAAAAGTGCAGCGTGAGAATTACAATTTCGGTCTTGGGCAGGATCTTGAGAATTTTCCGTGCCGCCTCGAGCCCATTGAGTTCCGGCATGCTGATGTCCATCACCACAACTTTGGGCTTGAGCTGTTCGGCCAGCGTAACTGCTTCGCGTCCAGTGCTGGCTTCCGCGCAAACTTCCCATCCGGGCCGCGAACTCAGCAGATGCTTGAGGCCCCGGCGCACAATGTCGTGGTCGTCAGCCACTAGGATTTGCATGGCATCGCCACGAGGCCGCATCGGTTTTACTTCGTTCGCCACTGGTGGTTTGTCCACTACTGCACCCTCACTTGGATGTATTGGTACCGACCAAATACTAAGGCCTTTTATAACACTGATGAGAGTACCAAGACCATCCGCGGCAGGCGGTTTACGCTGTGCCCGGCTGACCCATCCGCGGCGCGGGATCGCCGTTTCCAAAACGCTGAGGAAAGAAGGTTTCCTTGCGCAACAAGGTATCGACCGCCTGCAACAGGGTGGCACCCACCTGCGTTTTGGTCACGTAGCCTTGCACGCCAAGCTTTTTCGCTTCTTCGATCAGCTGGTTGCTCTCATGCATGGACAAAATCAATATCGCTACGTCGGGAAGGGCTTTGCGAATCTCGCGCGCGGCCTCAAAGCCGCTCAGCACCGGCATGGTGATATCCAGGATGATCAGTTCCGGCCTCAACTCGAGGGCCTTCTCGATCGCGGCCTTGCCATTCTCCGCTTCGCCGCAAATTTCCACGTCCGCGCGGGAACTGAGAATCGTGCATACCCCTTTGCGCACGGCTTCGTGATCGTCGGCTACCAGGATTCGCAAAAAGAGCCTTTCGTTGGCGGTGAGCCTCTAGGATACCTTAACTGGGCGCGTTGCGCGATGTCTGCCTCGGCACATGTTGTTCATTCGTAGCACTATCTACACCGCCTATCAGTCACCGCCGCGTTGCGACTTTCCTTCACGCCTGGTGTTTATCTTTACAAGGCCCTGCGGTTCATATCTTAAGCGAACAGATGGATATCAAGGATAATCAGAAAAAGGGGACCACTATGCGTACGATCGATTCGATTAGAAAACTCTTACTGGCAGCTTCTCTGGCAGCCCCGCTGTTCGCATTGCCCGTCACTACCTCCGCGCAAATCAGCGTAGGGATCGCGGTGCGCATCGCTCCACCGGAAATTCCTGTTTATGAGCAGCCGCCCTGCCCGGGCCAGGGGTACATCTGGACGCCCGGCTACTGGGCTTATGGCGATGACGATTATTATTGGGTGCCGGGCACGTGGGTCGAGGCTCCGCAGGTGGGCTATCTATGGACGCCCGGCTATTGGGGATGGGGTGACGGAGGTTATTTCTTTCACACTGGCTATTGGGGCCCGCACGTGGGCTTCTACGGCGGCATCAACTACGGATTTGGATATGTGGGCACGGGTTACTACGGCGGACGCTGGGAAGGCGGGCGCTTCGCGTACAACCGCAGCGTGAACAATGTAAATGTCACGGTAATCCACAACACCTACAACACGCGCATTTCGAATAACTACATCACCAATACGCGGGTCAGCTACAACGGCGGCACGGGCGGCGTGCGAGTACGGGAAACCGCGCGGCAACGCCAATTCGCCAACGAACGCCACGTGCAGATGGCCAGCACACAGGCACAGCACGAGCAAGAGGCTCGCAAGGACCGCTCGCAATTTGCTTCCGTGAATCATGGCAAGCCGGCGGTGGCGGCTACTCCGCGGCCGGGGGCATTCAATGACCGCGCCGTGGTACACGCCAAGTCAGGCTCGGATCGCGCTGGCGCTGCTGCCGGCGGACGTGGACCGAATGCGGGGAATGCCAATAATACGCGCGCGGCCCATAACGATCGTCCGGCGAACGCTACGAAAAACAATACGGATCGCGCGGCGAGCTCGAACCACGCGGCCAGCTCGGTTCGGGGCAACAAGCCGGGGAATCGTGCCAACACCGCGAATACCGCCAACACTTCCAAAAACAATGATCGCCCGGCGAATGCCCACACCACTGCACCGCGCAACAATACCGCGGATCGTCCGGCCAATGCACACACGGCTGCGCCACGGAACAATACCGCAGACAAGCCGGCGAACGCCCACACGGTTGCGCCACGCAACAACAGCGCAGATAGACCGGCGAACACGCACAACAGCGCGCCGCGTAATGCTGCGCAAGATCGCCCGGCAACGCAGCAGCGCCCCCAGCAACATGCTGCTCCGGCACGGCCGGCGCCTCAGCCGCAGCATACGGCTCAGCCGAGCCGCTCGCCCGCTGCACAACATGCGCCGCCTCCGCGACAACAGGAAAACAAACCGCAGCAAAACCGCGATCCGCATAAACCGTAACGGTTCTGCTAAGACCTGACTTCAAGCGGGCCATTCGATCCGAATGGCCCGCTTTTTATTTGCCCCGTCTTATCCTGCCAGCCTTGCAGTCCCCTACCCGTAACGTATAATTTTATTTCCGAAACACGAAGAGGCACTGGCAGTTCGACGAGGGAACATGGCCGATCACTACCTAGAACGCGTCGTGGATTTAACAGAACCCGCCGCCAATGACCTCTACGACCTGTCTGCGGACGCCGCACGCCAGATAATTCTGCAAGGCCCCGCGGAACGCGTGCGAGAAATCAGCGGCTCGTTCGCCTTGGTGGCACGCTGCGGCAAGACAGTGAAGATGGCGCGCTCGCTGGACCGCCCGATGCGCTATTTTCTGGCCAAGCGGCAGGAAGGGCCGGTGCTGATCGTGGCGCATCGCATCGACGCGATCTTCCGTTGGCTCAAGTCGGAAAAACTCGAGGGACAGTTTCATCCGAGCTATACGCGCATGGTTCCGGCGCACCATGTGGTGGAGCTGCAGTTGATTGGCTGCCCTGATCCCGATCCCGTTTATACGCGGTTTTTTACGCCGCAAAGCAATGCTTTGCCCGCCGACACTGAAGTCATCGGCAAGGCTTACATTTCAGCGCTTGCCGAAGAAATTGCAATCTGGCTTAGGCGGATTCCTGCGAACGAGCCCATCGGGGTGTGCTTCTCCGGCGGAATCGACAGCGGTAGTGTTTTTCTTACCGCTTATCACGTGATGCAGAAACTGGGCATGAGCCCGGTGCGCTTGAAGGCGTTTGTGTTGGACCTTGGCCGCGGTCCCGATCTGCAGCAAGCCCGCGTATTTCTTGACTCACTCGGACTCGGACTATTTTTGGAACCGATCGAGTTCGACTCCGCAGCGCTCGACTTCGCCGAAACGATTCGCGTCGTGGAAGATTACAAGCCGCTCGACGTGCAATCTGCGACGATGGCGCTAACGTTGTGCCGTGGCATTCGCGAACGCTACCCGAATTGGCGTTACCTTCTGGACGGCGACGGCGGCGACGAAAATCTTAAGGATTATCCCATTGAGGAAAACCCCGAACTCACCATTCGCAGCGTGGTCAACAATCAAATGCTGTATCAGGAAGGGTGGGGCGTCGGAAAAATCAAACACTCCCTTACGTACAGCGGCGGACTGAGCCGCTCCTACACGCGCACCTATGCGCCGGCGCACCATTATCACTTTTCAGGATTCAGCCCGTTCACGCGGCCGAATGTGGTGGCCGTGGCGGAAGGTATTCCGTTCATCGAGTTGACGCAATATGACGTGCCGCGACTATACGAATTGAAAGGCGAAATCGTGGCGCGGGGCATCGCAGCGGTGACCGGATTGCGCATGCCAGTTTTTCCCAAGCGGCGATTTCAGCACGGGGCGTTGCCCGAAAATGCGCTTCGCCAACAACTTCCCTTCCAGGAGCCGGAGTATCGCAAACAGTTTCTCTCGCTATACCAGTGAGGCCGTAATTGTCGTCCTCTTCAACCTATCCTCTCGGTGATTTGCAGCGCGATCAGTGGATCCTCGAGCACCGTTCGGCACGAATTGCGCTGGACAGCCACAAGCCTTATGCATACTTCGTGGAAGACGAACCAGGGTGTGATCGCGAGGTTAGTCCCGCGGCCACCATTCTTCTGACCAATCGCGAGTGTCCCTGGCGTTGCGTGATGTGCGATCTGTGGCGGAATACGTTGACCGCCTCGGTTCCACCCGGCGCGATTCCCGCGCAGATTAATTTTGCGCTGGAGCAACTGCCGGTCGCGAAGATCCTAAAGCTATATAACAGCGGCAGCTTTTTTGACGTACGCGCCATCCCGCCAGAGGACTATCGCGCCATCGCCGCTCGTGCCAATGACTTCGAACGCCTGATTGTCGAAAGTCATCCGGCGTTGATCGGCGAGGGCTGTCTGCGCTTCAAGGAACTGCTGTCGTGTCGCCTCGAAATTGCCATGGGGCTTGAGACCGTGCATCCCGACATTTTGCCGCGGCTCAACAAGCGCATGACCCTCGAGCAGTTTTCCAGTGCGGCGAAGTTCTTGCGCGGCAACGATATCGATTTGCGCGCCTTCATCCTGGTGCAGCCGCCATTCATGAATCCTGATGAGTCGCTATACTGGGCAGAGCGCTCGATCGATTTTGCGTTCGAATGCGGCGCCACTGCCGTCACGCTGATTCCCACGCGCGGCGGTAACGGCGCCCTGGAAATTCTGGCGGTCGAGAGCCAATTTGCGCCACCGCATATAGAAACCCTCGAGGGCGCGGCGCAGTACGGTTTGAGCGTTGCGAATCGCGTCGGTCGTCGCGTCTTCGCGGATCTATGGGATGCCGACAAAATTGCGGGCTGCGCGGATTGCCTTACGTCCAGAATATCGCGCCTACGACAAATGAATCTGCTGCAGAACGTTTTGCCGCCTGTGATTTGCGATCGTTGCGGCCCGCTTTGAACAGCACCTACGACATCGCTATCGTCGGCTCGGGATTTGGCGGAAGCCTGCTGGCTATGATTGCACAACGGCTGGGCCGCTCCGTCCTTCTACTCGAAAAAGGAAAACATCCGAGATTCGCCATCGGCGAATCTTCCACGCCGCTTTCCAACATTCTTTTCGAACAATTGACTACGCGCTACGATTTGCCAGCGCTGGCGCCGCTGGCCAAGTGGGGCAACTGGCAGCGCGCTTATCCGCAGGTGGCTTGCGGATTGAAACGCGGCTTCACGTTTTATCACCATACTCTGGGCGCTCCATCGTCCGCGGATACTGAACGTCGCGGGCAATTGCTGGTGGCGGCCAGCCCGCACGATGCGATCGCGGATACGCATTGGTATCGCGAGGAATTTGACCACTTATTGGTGCAGCAGGCGCAGAAATTAGGCGTCGAATATCGCGATGAAGTCACGCTTAGAAATGTTGTGGAGTCGGATACGACAATCTCTCTCGAAGGAGAGCGTCGCGGCGAAGCGTTCTGCATCCACGCCAGGTTTCTCGTGGACGCGACCGGGCCGCGCGGCTTTTTGCATCACGCTTTGGGCCTTGGCGAAATTCCGCTGCCGGACTTCCCTGCTACCC
>DATCOK010000647.1:0-2449 GCA_036564765.1 Candidatus Acidiferrum sp.
CCTGCGCGCTGGGTGAGTTTGCGCTGGACTTCGAGACAGACCGCGCAAACACGATTTGATCGCGCCATCAGCGCGCAAAACGGATTTTCGTTAGGCACGTCGCGCATCGGCAGTTGCCAATGTTCCACCGGCCGCAGCGCCAGCGGCATGCCGGTCGCGTCGGAAAAGGCGCGCGCGTATTCGCGATAGATCGCGGAGCGGGCGAGTTTTTCGACGAGCTGCTTGTTGCCCAGCTTCACCGCCCGCAATGATATCTATCTGCGGCTCGATGTCGAAAGCTTCCCGTGCCTAGGCGTTGCGCAGGCAGCGCGCGACGATCAACGCATACCCCGTGATCATCGACGCGACGCCAAATACAATCAGATATTCCATTTTTTTGTCTGGCTAATTTTTCTCTCCAGCAAAGGCGAGCGCTCGCTCGTTAGGCGCAGTCCGGTGCCTGATGCAGCCGTCGCAGGGGTGACCCCATACGTCGCACCGGCAACCTGGCGCTTCGGGCACGCCGACACATTTCGCGAGCGCGGTTTTCAGGCGTGCGAGGGACACCGGCTTTCCCAAACAATCCTTCGCGCCGTGTGCGGTGGCCACAGGATGGAGGTGAGCTTCTTCAAGGCTCGAGAGGACGATAACCGGCGGCGCTGGACCCCACGCATCCAGCGCTTCCAGGGCCGCCATGCCGTGCACTCCAGGATCGACGTCGAGCACGATGACGGCGACATCGGCGAGACCGTTTTGGATGAGTTGAAAAAGAGAGCGCGCTGTTCGCGCAAAGCGCACATCGAAATTGATCAGCGTTGCGGCGGAGCCGACGACACTGGCCGTGTCGACATCGGCGTCAATGAGTAAAACAACATCTCTTTTCATAGCGGCCCTCTCTTGCAGGTGAGGCTAGAGGCGCGGCCACGGACGCGCTCCACATTCCTTGGCATTTTCTATGCGTAAATTGCTTCAGGCAGCGCCAGCAGTGTGGTGGTGCGAGCACACCAGGCACGCAATCGGCACCGGGGGGAGGGTCGCAGTCTTAGTCGCCCTCGATTGCCGTGTGATGATATGCACGACGCGCACAAATGAGATCGGGCAGTTCCGCTTGCGAGGTCAGCCATTGGCTGAGCCGTGCGACATTTGGAAAGCGCGGAATTCGGAAGGTGATGTTTTGGCGCAGCTAAAATCTACAAATGTTGCATGGCTGAATACCAGATTATCCCGCATGAGTTGTTTTTCATGATGCTATTATCACCGCAGGCGCGACCCAGCAGCGCCGCAGCAACTGATGAAGAAAAACGGTAACCGCATGCTCGGTGCTTTGTCGCAATCGCAAATCTATCGCGACTATGAGCGCGCGTTTACACGCGGGACGGGGTTGCCGCTAGCTCTCCACGCGCCGGAAATGCTCAACATGATTCACTTTGCGCGGGGCAAGGAGAATCCGTTCTGCGCGTTGATGGCCAGGACCAACACCAGCTGCGCCGAGTGTTATGCCTTGCAACGCAAGCTCGAAGAAGAAGCACAACTCCGCCCGAAGACATTGAAATGTTTCGCCGGTTTGTGTGAGACAGCGGTGCCGGTGCGGGTGGGCGACAAGCTGATCGCATTTCTCCACACCGGACACATTCTCCTGCACCACCCCGACAAAAGCCGGTTCAATGCTATTGCCAAGACCCTCATCAAATGGGGCACGGACGTTGATTTAAAAAAAATCGAAGAAGCTTACTTCAATACCCGTGTCCTTCCCTGGCGGCAATACGAAGCACTTATCCAGCTGCTGACCATCTTCGCGCAGCACCTGGCGTTGTGCGCCGATCAGCTCACGCTGCAAAGCGGCCACGCCGAGCCTGAAGCCGTCGCGCGCGCTCGTGATTACGTTAGGCAGCATTATCGCGAAGTGTTTTCTCTGCCCGACGTGGCGCGAGTGGTGAACATGAGCGCGAACTATTTCAGCGAGAAATTCAAGGAGGCCACTGGGCTGAACTTCATCGAATTCGTCGCCCGCACCCGGATCGAGAAAGCGCGCAATCTTTTGCAAAATCCAAATTTGCGCGTCAGCGAAGTCGCTTTCGAGATCGGCTTCCAGTCGCTCTCGCAATTCAACCGCACGTTCAAGAAAGTCACCGGTCGGTCGCCCCGCGATTATCGCGCGCGGTTCACTGGCGCCTAACGATTTGCTGGGCAGCAGCGCCAACCGGAAAAACGCGCAATTTTTCCGGACAGATGCGTAGCGGATTTATTTCGCACCGGGCGATGCTTCGCCTGCTACGAACCACTTAATTTTCTTTGCGCGGGATTCAGCGGTCTCGGCGGAGCCCTCAGCGGCGATGGCTGAGCGCTCATCCGCCGTTCCTGAACGCCCAACTGTCGTTCCTGCGCGCTCCACTGCGGCCTACCGCTATCAAAATCCGCCCTTCGGCCAAGTTTCTCCAGCCACTGAACCTCACCGTGCGAGGATAAAGAG
>DATCOK010000648.1:0-9214 GCA_036564765.1 Candidatus Acidiferrum sp.
GAGGACGAGCCCACGCGTTCGAGTTCACCGGTTTCGAGCACGCGGAGAAGTTTGGCTTGAAGATTGAGCGGCACGTTGGCGATTTCGTCGAGGAAAAGGGTGCCGGCATCGGCCAACTCGAAGCGGCCCACGCGGTCGGAGCGCGCGTCGGTGAAGGCGCCTTTCACGTGGCCGAAAAGTTCACTTTCGAAGACGCCTTCGGAAAGACCGCCGGCGTTGACGGTAACCATGGGTCTGGAGGCGCGGCCGGAAAGCGCGTGCAGCGTGCGGGCGACGACTTCTTTTCCAGTGCCGTGCTCGCCGGTGATAAGCACGTTGGCATCGGAAGGGCCGATGCGCGCGACGAGATCGAGTACCGGCGCCATCGCGGGCGATTTGGCGAGAAACGTGGGTCGCGATTCGGAGCGCAACAGGCGATTTTCGGCTTCCAGACGGGAGGCCTGGCGCAGCGCCTGGCGTAGATCGATTTGCGTGCGCAGGATGGTGAGCAGGCGATTATTTTCCCAGGGTTTTTGCACAAAGTCGCGCGCGCCGCGGCGCATGGCTTCCACGGCGATTTCCACGCTGCTCCAGGCGGTCATGACGATCACCGGAAGGGTGCTGTCGAGCATCTGGATGCGCGTGAGCAGGTCGAGCCCTTCCTGGCCGGAGGTGGTGTCGCGCGCGTAGTTAAGATCCATGAGCACGGCGTCGAACTCGCGGGCTTCTATGGCGGCGAGGGCGTCAGCGGGCGAGGCTGCACCGTGAGTTTCGTAACCTTCGCGCTTGAGGAGCAATCGGAGCGCGTCGCGGATGTCGGACTGATCGTCGGCGAGCAGGACTCGGTGGGCTTGATTGGAGCTGGGTTTCATTTTGTGTGCAGAGTTTAGTTCAAGTTTGGTTAGGGCGTCGAGGAGAGCGGTCGGGTTTGAGAAATGGAATCATCGAGCCTCTTAGTTGGGCAAAGTCCCTAGCGCCACGGCGGGCAAGTAAGCACGGAAAATCGTCTTGTGGGGCACCCGGTGCGTGTTGAGAAGCCTGGATTGCGGCGCGATTTGGGAATCGGATTTGCCTCAGGCAGACTGGACGGCAGCTGGGGTGGTGCTGTTTTCGCTGACGACCCAGCCGTCTTTGAGTTGCACGATGCGATGGCCGTAAGCGGCGTTGCGCTCGGAGTGGGTTACTTGAATGATGGTAGTGCCTGCGTCGTTTAGTTTCTTGAAGAGCTGCATGATTTCGTCGCCCTGCGCGGAGTGCAGGTTGCCAGTGGGCTCGTCGGCGAGCAGCAATTTGGGGTTGAGAATTACGGCGCGCGCGACACCGACCAGCTGTTGCTGGCCGCCGGAAAGTTGATTGGGAAACAAATCCTTTTTACCGACGATATGAAAGCGATCGAGGGCATCGCAGACCAGACTGACGCGCTCCTTGTGCGGAATATTCTTGTAGGAGAGCGGCACTTCGAGATTTTCGTACACGGTCAGATTGTCGATGAGGTGGTAGCTCTGAAAAACGAAGCCGATGTTGGCTTTGTGCAGCTCGTTGCGGCGCTTGGTGTTCAGTTTGTGGACCGGTTCACCGAGAAAGTGATATTCGCCGCTCCAGGCGCTGTCGAGCATGCCGATGATGCTGAGCAAGCTGGATTTTCCGGCGCCGCTGGGGCCCATGATGGTGACGAAGTCGCCCTGCTGGATTTCCAGGTTGATGCGGCGGAGCACAAAAAATTTGCTGCCGCCGGCATCGTAGGATTTTTCAAGATTTCTGAACTGGATTAAAGGTTCCACGTTGCTCCTGTGCATGCGCTAACAAACCGCTGTGCAGTCACTGCGCGCCAAGCGTTAAAGGAAATTGTTTCACTCATAGCGAAGAGCCGTCAACGGATCGACGCGCATGGCGCGGCGCGCAGGCAGGTACGAAGCGAGCGCGGCAACGGCGGCGAGGATCAGCGGCAAGCCGATGAAGGAAAATGGATCGGTGGCGGTCACGCCGAAGAGCAGGCTGGACATGGCGCGGGCCAAGGCAAACGCCAGCGGCAATCCGATAGCAATGCCAATGAGCGTAAGCAACATGCCATTGCCGACGACCAGTCGATTGATGGAACTTTCGGTTGCGCCCATGGCCATGCGAATGCCCATTTCGTGGGTGCGTTCGCTGACGGAGTAGGACATGACGCCGTAGACACCCACGCATGCCAGCACTAAGGCGATGAAGCCGATAGCGGCCATCATGGCGGCTACGTAGGCGATGCCGATGATGGATTCGGTGATGACGTGATCGAGGCCTTTCACTTCATAGATGGGCAAATCGGGATCGATCAGGCCGATCTTCTGGCGCACCGCGGAAGTGAAAGTCAGCGGAGCGGCTCCGGTGCGCAGCACCACGGTGGTGAAGAAGTTCGGATTCTGGCGATAGGGAAGGTAGATGGTGGGTACGGGTTCTTTCTGAACCCAGCTGTAGTGGACTTCGTCGACGATGCCGACGATGGTAAACGGAGGTTCGCTGGGATTAATTTGCAATTTTCTGCCGAGGGGATCTTCGCTGGGAAAATAACGTTGCGCCAAACTGTCGCTGATGACGGTGACGCGGGGAGTGTCGGCGCCGTCGGAGTCGGCGAGAGTCCGGCCGTTGCGTAAACCAATACTCATCAGCGAGAAATAGTTGGGACTGATGGATTCGACGATGGCCGAGCGGGATTCCTCGCGTTTTTCGACCGGCCGCCCCTCGATTTCAAATTTCTGAGTGCCTATCCCACCGCCGTTGGCGTAGGGAACGGTGGTGACCAGCGCGACAGATTGCACGTTGGGGATACCGGCCAGGCTGGGCAACAGGCGATCGTGAAACTGGACACGTGCTGATTTTTCCTGGTATTGCAGCTCGGGCAAAGTCAGATTAAAGGTGAGCAGGGATTCGGGATGATAGTTCTGGTTGACGGAGAGCAAGGCCTGGAACCCCTTGACCAGCAAACCGGCTCCCACGAGTAAAACGAGGGCCATGGAAACTTCGGCAATCACCAGAGCGCTGCGCAAGCGATGGCGAGCGCGCCCGGAGGAAGCGCCACGGCCGCTCTCTTTGAGAGTTTCAGAGATGTTGGTGCGCGAGCTCATGAGCGAAGGAGCGATACCGGAGAGAATGCCGCTGACCAGGGCCACGGCGAAGGTAAACAGAAAAGCGCCGAAGTCCACACTGATGGATTTCCATCCGGCGATGTAGCGGGCAATGTCGGGCGGCATGTGCGAGAGGATGATGCCGAGAGACCACTGTGCGAGAAAAATGCTGAGTACCGCGCCAAGAAGGGAGAGCAAGACGCTTTCTATGAGCAACTGGCGAACGATGCGCCCGCGAGTGGCGCCCATGGCGACACGGACGGCGAGTTCTTTTTGGCGGCCGGAAACGCGGGCGAACTGCACGTTGGCGACATCGGCGCAGGCGATCAGCAGCACGAAAGCCACGGCACCTAGTAGCAACAAAGTGTATTGGCGGGTGAGCTCGCCGGCGGCAAATTCGCCCAAATTCATAACGCGAAGCTGCCAACCCTTATACGCATCTGGAAACGCGTCGGCCTGATGCTTGGTGATAGTGAGCATTTCGGCCCAAGCCTGCTCGATGGACACCTGCGGCTTCAAATGTCCCACGACCCACAGAAAGCGGCTATCGCGCTGTGCACGCTGCTTGGCATCCAAAGCCATGGGCACCCAAGCTTCAGCGCTAAGCGGGTAATCAAAACCCTTGGGCATGACCCCGACGACGTTGAAGGGCTTGCCATCCACCTTTACGGAGCGGCCGAGAATTTTTGGATCGGAGGCGTAGCGCCGTTCCCAAAGTCCATAGCTGAGAATTAATTCATGATTCTTTCCCGGCTCGCCTTCTTCGGCAAGAAAATCCCGGCCTAACTGTGGCTGCACGCCGAGAGTGGAGAAAAAGTTCGTGGTTATTTGAAAGTCCTGAATTTTTTGCGGCGTTCCGTCGCCGGTGAAGTTAACGCCATCCCAGGCGTACGCGCTTAACTTATCGAAGGACTGGGCCTGTTGTTGCCACTCGAGGTAGGTAGCCGGCGAGACGTTCATCGGGTTGAAACTTTGCGCCGGCTGCACATCCACGAGCCCGACCATACGGTCGACATGCTCGAGGGGGACGGGATGCAAGAGGAAAGCTTCGGCCATGCTGAAGATGGCGGTATTGGCGCCCATACCTAGGGCGAGCGCGGCGGCGCAGATGAACGTGGCGAAACGATGTTTCCACAGCATTCTTAAGGCGTAACGAATGTCCTGCTGAATTGTATCCATTGAGACAGACCCCTCTCCTAGTTCAAACAGCGCGCGTTGCAGGAATGTGGTGTGTTACGCGCCGACGCCGACTTCGCGGGTTTCGTCGACGATGCGTCCGTCGAAGAGATGAATGTTGCGCTCCGCGAAATTCGCGTAGCGCTCGTCGTGAGTGACCATGCAGATGGTGGCGCCGTTGCGATGCAGGTCGCGCAGGAGTTCCATGACGGCTTCCCCGTTTTTGGAGTCGAGGTTACCGGTGGGCTCGTCAGCCATGAGGATGAGTGGATCGCCGACCAACGCGCGGGCTACGGCGACACGCTGCTGCTGACCGCCGGAAAGTTGCGAAGGGTAGTGGCGCAGGCGATGGGCCATGCCCACGCGCTCGAGGGCGTGCTGAACCTTCTGCTTGCGTTCAGCGCTGCCGGTGCCGCGGTAGGTGAGCGGCAGCTCAACGTTTTCGTAAACGGTCAGGTCGCCGATGAGGTTGAAGGCCTGAAAGATAAAGCCAATCTCGCGATTGCGGATGCGGGTGCGTTCGCTGATGGTCAGCTTGGAGACCGGTTGGCCGTTTAGCCAATAATCGCCGCCGGTGGGCGAATCGAGGAGCCCGAGAATGGAAAGCAAAGTAGATTTGCCGCAGCCCGAGGGGCCGGCGATGGAGATGTACTCGCCTTTGTTAATGACCAGGTGAATCTCAGATAGCGCGTGGGTCTCGACTTCATCGGTGTAGAAGACTTTTTTGACGCCTTCCATCTTGATGAGCGTGCCGTTCGGTTCCGTCATTTCCTCTCCTTCAGTCACAATACTGATACGAAATAAAGGCCATTAAGTTCCGCTGCTACTCGTAACGCAGGGCAATCACCGGGTCGACGCTGACCGCGCGGCGCACCGGAAGATAGCAGGCGGCCGCGGCGATGACTGCGATCACCACCAGAGCCAGCAGATAGATAGCAAAGCTGTTGGCTTGGACGCCAAAAAGCAGGGATTGGCTCAGCCGGGCGAAGGCGTAGGCCACCGGAAGGCCCACGGCGCAGCCGGCGATAACCATGAAGCCGACTTCCTTGTAGATCAAGGCGCGAACTTCGTGGGTGGTGGCTCCGAGCGCGATTCGAATACCGATTTCGCGGGTGCGCTGCACCACCAGGTAGGCCAGCACGCCGTAAATACCGAGAGCTGCGAGAAGCCCAGCCAGCATACCGAATCCAGCAGACATGGCGGCGATGAGGCGCTCGGCGAGCAAGTCTTCGTCCACCACACGATTAAAGGTCTTCAAGTCGTACACCGGGAGATTGGGGTCGATGGCGCGAACTCCTTCGCGAATTTCGTTGGCGAGGAGCAGGGGATCTTGTTGCGTGCGGACATAGAAAGACATGCCGAAGAGCTGCTCGCGTTGGGAATAGGGGACAAAAAGGAATGGAGCGAGTTCGCCGCGCACGTGATCCTGTTTGTCGTTCTTTACGATGCCGATGATGAGCATGTCCGGCGTGATTTTGCCGCCACCAAACCCGGCATGTAGCCCAACGGGGTCACGTTGGCCAAAATACTTTTTGGCGAGGGCTTCGTTAATCACCGCGACTTTGGGGGCGGTGGTGCTGTCGCCGGCGTTGAACTCGCGTCCGGCGACGAGCGGAATGCCGAGCGTGGAGAAATAACCCGGGCTGACGGAGTCGGTTTGCACGTGATTCTGTTCGTCAGGGAGTTTGTCGCCGCCTTCCACGGTGATGTTGCCGCCCATGTCGGTGCCGGTGAGAACCGGCAATTCCGAAGAGGCTACCGCGCGTACCCCCGGCAAAGTGGTGAAGCGCTCGCGCAATTGATCGATGAGGGTGACGCTGCGGCGCTGTTCGTAGCCGTTCAAAGAGGGGGAGATAGAGAAAGCGATGACGTGGTCGGGATTGAGGCCAATATTTTGCGTGCGCAAATTCCAAAGGGTGCGGGTGAAGAGGCAAGCGCCGGCCAGCAGCAAAACGGTGAAGGCCACTTGTCCGGCGACGAGGAATTTGCGGAAGCGTACGTGAGACATGGCCACTGAACCGGTGGAACCCTGCTCTTTCAAGGTTTGTGTGATGCTCGTGCGGGTGATGCGCCAGGCGGGAATCAGCCCGAAGACGATGCCGGAGAGCAAAGTAGCCGTGACGGCAAAAGCCAGCACGGTGCCGTCGAGTTGCGCGGACAATCCGGAGATGCCGGTCGAAACGATTTCAGGCGTGAGCAGATTCATGAGCCACATGCCGATGACCAGGCCGAGTCCGCCGCCAGCCAGTGCGCACAGCATACTTTCGATCAGCAGTTGGCGAATCATGCGGAAGCGCCCAGCACCCATCGCGCTGCGAATGGCGAATTCGCGCTGGCGCGCCGCACCTTGCGCGAGCAGCAGGTTCGCTACATTGGTGCAGGCGATCAGGAGCACCAGCGCGACCAGTGTGAAAAGCGCGAGCAATGCTGGGCGAGTGTCATGTTGCAGCGTGGGACGCCCACTGTCTCCGGGGATCGTCAGGATTTTCCTGTCCAAGAACCGTTCGCGCTGCGCGGCGTTAAAATTCTTGATGGTAGCAAGTTGTTGCTCAAGCAACGGGCGAAAGGTGGTGGTCAGCCCGGCTTCCAACTGCTGGTTGGAGACTCCAGGTTTGCGCCTCGCCAAAATAGCGAGCCAGGCGTCGTTCCAATCCTCCACCTTCCCGCGGCCCGGCATCATTTGAGCCTTCATTGTGACGGGCACAAATAATTCCGGATTCTGGCCTACCTGGATGCCCGAAAAATTCTTCTGGGCCACTCCGACGATAGTAAGTTGGGAATTATTGACGAGCAGGGTCTGATTGAGGACGCTCGGATCACCGCCGAAATGCTGCGTCCAATACCCGTAACTTAAGACCGCCACCGGCTGAGCGCCGGGAGCTTTGTCGTCTTCGCTGGTGAAGAGCCGGCCGAGAGCCGGCTGCACTCCCAGGACCTCGAAGTAATTCCCGGAGACCAGTTCGCCCATGCCACGTTCGGTTTGACCGCGGCTGGAGATGCTGGCGTCAAAACCAAAGCGGGCGAGCACGCCGGACGTTACCGAGGTGTTATTTTGCAGGCCCTGGTACTGAGGATACGAGAAAGATTGCGCCTCGTCCCCGTCGCTCCAGGCGTGGCCTTCTTTTTCGCCCGGCGAGCGCAGTACGAACAACTCTCCGGGATGCTTCACGGGCAACTGGCGTAACAGGATCTGATTGGTGAGGGAAAAGATGGCGGTGTTGGCGCCGATGCCCAGCGCCAAAGTCAGGATGGCGACGGCGCTGAAGCCGGGATTTTTTGCCAGCATGCGCAGGCCGTAACGTACGTCCTGCCAAAGCGTGTGCATCAAGAAGCTCCCGTGCCAAACATATTTACTACTTCAATCGGATGCGGTCGAAATTATCCCAAGCGGACATGTCGGACAGAATGACCTTGTCGCCCACTTTCAGGCCCTGAACAATCTCGATAGTGTTCACGGAGCTGCGTCCTAGTTTTACATTGACGCGCGTGGCGTCGCTTCCGTCGTCATCCAGTTTGAAAATTCCCACGGTGCTGTCGGACTGGCCATGAACAGGGCGGCCGACGTAAAGGACGTCCTTAAGGTTCTCGATTTCGATGGTGCCGTCGACGCTCAGGTCGGGGCGGGCGCCGGGCGGAAGCGGGTCGTCGATGGCGACGTCGACGGTGACGGTGCCGTTTTGTACCGAAGGGTCGATGCGCGAGACGTGGCCGGTGACTACCCCGTTGCGTGTGTCGATGGTGGCTTTCTGGCCGATGGTGGCGTCTTTCGCTTGGGTTTCGGCGATCTTAATTTCAGCTTTCAGCTTCTTAGGGTCGGCGACGCGCGCCAGGTTGGTGCCGGGAGTTACGTGCTGGCCGACATCCACGGGCAAAAGTTGCAGCACGCCCTCGATGCCGGCGCGCACATGCAGAGCTTCAAGTTCACTGCGGCGCAGTTGGTACAAAGCGCGCTGCTGATCGACGTGGGCGCGTTGCGCGGCCAGACGGGCCTTGGCGGAATCAGCCGCGATATTGGTGCGTTCATCTTCCAGTTGCGCGCGAATGGCGAGCTGCTCGTCTTTTACCTTGGAGAGCTTGGCGGTAACATCCGCGCCGAGACCCTGTTCATGGAGCTTCTCGTCCACGTCGTGCTGCAGATGGGCCTGTTCGTATTCGCTGCGCACGGCGGCAGCCTGCGCCTTCTGGTTGAGCAGTTCGCTATTGACCTGCACCTTGAGATTTTCGTAGTCGGCTTGGGCGCCTTTGAGTTGGTATTCGGCGTCCAGAGCATCGCGTTGCAGAGACGGGTTGCTCAACTCCAGGATGATGGTGTCGGGTTTTACTTTGGCGCCCGGCCGAATGACGATGCGGTCGACGCGCGAATCGGTCTGCGCGGGGATCCAGCGAATCTCTTCAGGGACGAGCGTGCCCAGCCCGCGTACTTCACGCAGCATGGGGCCGCGCTTGACTTCGTCGGTCCAGACGGTGGCGCGGTCGACGGATGGAGCAGCGGGGCGGAGGCGCGAGAGACCGTACGTAACTCCGGCGATGGCCAGCACGCCGATGGTGGCGAAGAGAATACGGCGGATTTTTTTAGCGCGAGCATTCGATGGTCGTTGAATATCCATAATGTGATGCCCCTTAAAAGGCAAGTTGCAGCCCGAAGTGGCTAAGCTAAATCCAGCCGAATCAGTATGCTAGAAATGCCTAAGCCGGAATGGTAACGCAACCACGGCGAAAATGGGATTCCCCGTCCCACGAGCGGACAACCGTCGCCGGGAAGCGTGGCAATTGTGAGGTTGCTTTATTTTTCCAGGGACACGATGGCGTTGTCCGCCAAGACCGACATGACCCGATGAACTTCATCGCGGATAGCTTGGGCACTAACGGGCTTGACCACGTAGCCGTCCATGCCGGCTTCAGAGCATTTGCGGCGGTCTTCCTCAAAGGCGTTAGCAGTGATGGCGATGATGGGGAGG
>DATCOK010000649.1:0-9083 GCA_036564765.1 Candidatus Acidiferrum sp.
TCGTAGGGTTTGCTCGTGTTTGCAGCGAGGGCGTGGCGATCGGTGACGTAACAGAGGATGGAGCGGCGCGGGAATTTAGCGGGAAGGGACACGAGGAGATTCGGGGCGCGGGCGCAGCAGGCCGAAGGAGAGCAAAATGTCGAGGACGCCCACGCCGCTGATGAAGCCGCGAAACGAAGGATGCAGAACGACTGGCAGTAGCGAAGGGAAGTGACTCAGAAAATAATTCTGTTCCCAGAAATTGGTCCAGGGAAGATAGAGCAGCAGCGCGCCCATCTCGAAGCACAGAATGATCAACAGGGCGCGCAAGACACGGTTCATTAAGTTGAGAATCTCCGCCTAACGACGCAGGAGTCTAGCGGCTGGGCTTTTGCAGGGCGGCGATGCGTTCGGCCACGTCGCGATAATCGATGTTCATCGCGTAGACCTTGGAAAAACTTTTCAGCGCCGCTTCAGGCTCGCCAGCTGATTCCTGGGCAATGCCCAAATCATACCGCAAGGCGAGAATGCTTTCCGGGTCTACGCCGGGAGTGAGCAGGGCGCGTTCGTACCAGATGGCGGCGATGTCGGGTTGGCCCTTTTCCATGAAGGCCAGGCCGAGCAGAGTGCAGCACTGCATGGCGTAACGGAACGGGCGGCCGCGTTCATTGGCTTTGGCGACTTTCTGGAACTCGCTGATGGCTTCCTCGAGCAAACCCATTTCGCGGAAAGCGGTACCCAGATTGTAGTGGGTCTCGAGGTCTTCGTCTTCGG
Source organism: Candidatus Acidiferrum sp. (assembly GCA_036564765.1). GTDB lineage: Bacteria > Acidobacteriota > Terriglobia > Acidiferrales > UBA7541 > Acidiferrum. The sequence goes on from DATCOK010000649.1 coordinate 754, forward strand.
CGCCCATCTCGCCGAGTTCGGCGCGGAAATCGTCGAAGACGTCTTTCAGCGGGCCAGCGTCACTTTGGTTGAAGGTATTAACGGCCTTGGCGGGTGCTTCGCTGTCCGGCGTCGAATAAGAAGGCGTGAGTTGGCCCATGCCCAGCTCTTCGATTTCGCTGGCGAGGTCGGCGAGGAAACGATCGGAGGCCATGCCGTTCGCTGGCGGGGCACTTGCGGAAGTTTGGGTGGCGTGAACGGGTTCGGCGCGTTGCACATCAGCCGGAACGTCGTGATGCTGGCCGTTGGAAGAGACCGCGGTGTCGGGTTCGAGGATTAGGTCGTAATCCTGATCTTGATCTTGAGTTGCGGCGAATGCGGGTTGCTCGGCGGGAACTTCGACGGGTAGCGCAGCGGATTCGACTGGCTCTGGTTGCGGCTCGGGAGCGTGGTCGACAGGTTGAGATTCTGCCGGGGCTTCTGGCGCGACCTGCTCCGCCACGGGAGCTGCTTCCGTCGATCCGGATACTGGAGCTGCCGCCGGAATTTCGGGTTGCGCTTCGTGGTTGGCCGCGGGCGGTGAGTCGGTTGCGGCGTCAGCCTGGGCGGGAACCTGGAATTCCGCGTAGGCCGGCATTTCTGCCGGTGGCACGAAGGCGGATTCGGCAGCCGGCGCGGGAGTTTCTTCGACGGCGGCGGGCTCGACGGAAATTTCAAATTCAGGAACAGCGGGGGCGGAGTCAGCGACCCGGGTTTCCGCGTGCGGAGCAGACGCGACAGGTTGCTGCGCGGCAGGATCAGCGGGCGCCGGATCGTCTTCGAGAACGGACAACCATTCATCGGAGAGGTCGACTTCGTGTACGTCCTGCGGATTCGGCGCGGCGGAGACGGGCACGGGGGCCGGAGCGGAAGGAGCGGCGGCTTGCGGCGCTTCCGAAGCGACTTCGAACGTAGGAATTTCTTCGTCGACGACTACAGCCTCGCTGGCGTCAGCCGCACTAACGGAGCCGCCGGGAGCGCCGCCCAAAGCCGCGGCGGTTTCTGCGGCGAGTTGTTCGTCGGTAATTCCGGAGGCGCGCTGGAAGCGGCGGCGCAATTCGGCAAAACGCTCGGCGCTGCGCTCGTCGCCGCGATCGGTGTGAATTTTTTCAAGGCGCGCGGCCAGTTCGGCGGTGCGACGATCGTCGCCGGCGCCGAGAACGAAGTCCAAAAGCTTTTCGAGGGTGGGAGTGTGGCGCGGGGCGCGGCGCAAAATGGCTTCGAGCAGGCCGATGGCTTTTTGGGTGAGGCCGTAACTGGCGAAAAGATCGACGTCGGTGAGCGATTGAGAGATGAACTTTTGCGTTTCTTCATCGAGCGAGGAGGCGGCATCGCGATGTTCGGCTTCGGTGGACGAAAGCGCGGCTGTAGTGGGAGATTCGAGGTCGGGGCGAACCTTCGGAGCTTCCGCTTGTTTCAGTTCCGTGGATAAGTCGGCGTGGACAACTGGCGCGGGCGGTACATCGGGCGCGTCGATGCCCAATTTTTGCAAGACGCCGTTCAATTTGCGCTTGGCGGAGTCGCTCTCGGGTTCGCGATCGACGAGTTGCTCAAAAACTTCCTTGGCGCGTTCGAGCTGGCCGTTAGCGACGAGAGCGTCGCCGAGTTGAGCGAGCGCGTCGGGCAAGCGGAAAGAGTCGCTGGTGCGGGCATAGCTGTCGACCAACCATTCATGCGGCTCGATGCGGCCGGGCATTTTGGCGACCAGGTCGTTGAGCATGCGGCCGACAGCTTCGTGCTCGCCGGCATCGAGCATGGGGATGCGCATGCGATCGACGATGGCCATGGCTTTTTCGCCCTGGCCGGATTGCAGCATGGCTTCGGCAACTTTTTGCGTGAGGCCAAAATTTTTCTCGTCGGCTTCGAAAATGCGGAAGGCCAGTGAGGTGGCTTTCTCCCAATTCAGGCTGCGCAGATAAAGGTCCAGCAGAAATTCTGCTTGTTCGCCGCCTTTTTCGAGGCCGGGAACGTGTTCGAGGAGTTCTGCGGCTTGCGGGATATTTCCGCGCGCGGAAAGGGAGCGAGCCTTAACGATGGTGGCGGGCAAAAAGTTGGGATCGAGCTTGAGGGCTTTGTCCGCGAGCTTTTCGGATTCGGATTGATCGCCGCGAGCCAGGGCGCGTTGAGCGGCGGAAACATACGTTTCCGTGGCCTCTTTTTGCTGGCCCATGGCGCGATAGAGATCGGCGAGACGGATCTGAATACGGAGATTGTCGGGTTCAGCGACAAGAAGTTTTTTGAGGAGATTGACGGCTTCGGGCTGACGATTGTGCTTGAGATGAATTTCAGCGAGCTGCAGGAAGAGCGGACGCGCTTCGCTCATCACGCCTTGCTGGACGTAGAGGTCGGCGAGCTTCTCGAGCGGACGAATTTCTTCAGGAGCGAGTTTGGCGATGCGTTTGTAAACGGCGATGGCCTTGGTGAGGAAACCGTCGCCGACAAAAATCTGGGCGAGACGTTCAAAATAGTCGATGGCCTGAAAGGTTTCGCCCTGGCGAATGTAGAGTTCGCCGACGGTCATCAAGGTGACCTGGTCGCGGGGCTCAAATTTTAGAATGTGCTGATATTCGGCGATAGCCTGGGCGACTTTGCCCTGATTCAGCAGCTTCTGGGCGGCTTCGACGTATTTACTTTTGTTATAAGCCATGCTCTAACCGGGGACAGTACGAGTGCATGACCGCGTAGGGCGCGCGAAACAACGCGCGGATACTCCGCGGACTTTGTCCGAGACGTTCTCCTGGAGCGAAGCGGCCTAGTTGCAAAGGCAGCAACGCCATGTTGTAACGCTAACAGGGCGGAAAAAGACAAGTCAATGAACGCAGAGTTTCGTGTGAGCAGCCAGTTATCCCCGTGCTGTGCAGGAAACTGGGAGGAGAAGCGCTGGAGAAAGCGCTGGGAGGGGCTTTGGCGGTGGCGAACTAGTCGGCTTGCGTGGTGGCGGCGAGGGGTTCGGCGGTTTTCACTTCGGGGAGGAAGGAAATTTGCGTGGCGCCGACGGCCCAGCAGTTGGATTCGCGGACTGGGGCGAAGGAGTGGCGGTGCAGCGGGCTGGGACCATGTTGCTTGAGGGCTTCGAGATGATCGGCAGTGGCGTAGCCTTTGTGGCGAGCGAGACCGTATTGAGGGTACACGGCGTCCCATTCCTGCATGCGGGCGTCGCGGTGGGTTTTGGCGAGGATGGAGGCGGCGGCGATGGAGACGCTGCGGGCGTCGCCGTGGATGAGGGATTTCTGCTCGATGAGCACGTCGAGTTTGATGGCGTCGAGAAGCAGGTAATCGGGGAGAATGGAGAGTTGATGGAGGGCGGCGGTCATGGCTTGGCGGCTGGCTTGGTAGATGTTCCAGGCGTCGATGCGCTGCGCGTCGATTTCGGCGACGGCCCAGGCGAGGGCGTGCTCGCGGATGCGTGGAGCGAGTTCGCCGCGGCGCTCGGCCACAAGTTTTTTGGAGTCGTCGAGCCCGACGATGCGACGCTTGGGGTTGAGGATGACGGCGGCGGCGACGACGGGGCCGAACAAGGCGCCGCGACCGGCTTCATCGAGCCCGGCGATGCGGGTCCAGCCCAATTTACGGGCAATGCGTTCATAACGCGTGCAGCACAAACGAGACATGACGGATGGGCGATTCTAGCATGCAGGCTGCAGTTCCGTGGCGGAGTATTGGGCGGCGTCGCGACGGATGGCGTGGATTTTTTGTGAAAAAGTAGTTGGCGGGAAATCGGGAGAGTCGGGGCCGAGTGATGAGTTCTGCGTTGAAAAGTGTGATTGTCGGGACGGCCGGGCATATTGACCACGGCAAGTCTTCGCTGGTGCGCGCGTTGACGGGGACGGATCCGGACCGCTTGGCGGAAGAGAAGCGCCGGGGGATCACCATTGACCTGGGATTTGCGTTTCTCGAGATGCCGGGAGTGCGGTTTGGCTTCGTGGACGTGCCTGGGCACGAACGGTTTGTGAGCAACATGCTGGCGGGGGCGGCGGGAATCGATTTAATGCTGCTGGTGATTGCCGCGGACGAATCGATCAAGCCGCAGACGCGAGAGCATTTTGATATTTGCCGGCTCCTGGGCGTGAAACACGGAGTGGTCGCGTTGACGAAGTGCGATGCGGTGGATGAAAGCACGCGGACGCTAGTGCAACTGGAGGTGGAAGAGTATTTGCGGGAGTCGTTTTTGGAGCGGGCGCCGGTGGTGGCGGTCAGCGCAAAAGACGGCGCGGGAATTGAAGAACTAAAGCGGGCGTTGGTGGAAGTGGCGGGCCGGGTGGCGGGGAAAGATGCGACGCGGGCTTTTCGGTTGCCGATCGATCGCGCGTTTGCGATGAAGGGATTTGGGACGGTGGTTACGGGCACACTGGTATCCGGGAGCGTGAAGGTTGGCGATGAAGTGGAATTGTTGCCGGGCGGAGAGCGGCTGCGAGTGCGCGGAGTGCAGACCGCCGGGCGCGCCGTGGAGGAGGCGTGGGCGGGACAGCGGACGGCGGTAAATCTGGCGGGGATTGATTACACCGCGGTGGCGCGAGGGATGAGCCTGGCGGCACCGGGGAAATTTCGGGCGACACGACGGATCGATGCGGAGTTCACGTTGTTGCCGGGAGCGCGAAAGCTGAGAAATCGGGAGCGCGTGCATTTTCATGCTTCGACGATGGCGACGGTGGCGGAATTATTTTTGTATGGGAGAGCGGAGGTTGCGCCGGGAGAGACAGCGCTGGCGCATTTGCGGTTGCAGGATGAGGTGGTGGTGGCCGCAGGAGAACGATTTATCGCGCGGCAATTTTCGCCGGTGACGACGATGGGTGGTGGGGTGGTTTTGGATCCGTTGGCGCGGCGGCCGTTGTCGCGGGATACAGGGCGGGCGAAGTTCTTGGAAACGGTGTGCGGAGGCGAGCGTGAGAAAGTCCTGGCAGCCTTGGTGGAACGAGCACCGATGGGGATACGGCGCGAGGAGGTGGCGGCGCATACCGGTTGGTCCGAGAGCGAGATGGCAGAAACCCTGAAGGCACTGGCGACGTCTGGCCTTGTGAAAACTGTAGGTGAGGAGCAAGGATTTTTGATCTTGGTCACGGTATTTCAAGATTTGGCGAGGCGCATCTTCGAGCATGTGGAGGGCTTTCAGCGAGCGAATCCGCTGGTCGCGGGAATCGCGCGGGAAGAGTTGCGAGCGAAGGCGGGACGCCGGGTACGGCCGGAGGTTTTTCGCGCGGCGCTCGCGGAGCTGGTCGCGCAGAAAAAGCTCGAACTACAGGGAGAGTTGGTGCGGCGGGCGGGAAGCGGGATTACGCTGCTGCCTGACGAACAGCAGGCGAAGGAGAAGATCGAAAGGGCGTTTCAGAAGGCGGGATTAACGGTGCCTTCGGTGAAAGAGGTGTTGGCGAGTCTGGCGGTGGAAACCAAACGTGCGGAAAAACTGCTGCACATCCTGTTGCGGGAAAAGCATCTGATGAGGGTCTCGCCGGAACTGATTTTTCATCAGGAAGCGTTGGCTCATCTGAAAGAGCGGCTTCTGACGTATAAGAAGAGCAAGGGCGAGCGGATTTCCGTGCCCGGTTTCAAGGACCTGACGGGGATCACGCGGAAGTATGCAATTCCCCTGCTGGAGTACCTGGACCGCGAGAGAGTGACGTGCCGGTTGGGCGACGAGCGTGTTATACTGTAGGTTGCGAGTCGCGGATTTGCTTGGGTTTTGACGAATTTTGGCGGTGGAGGGCAACATGGAATTTCCGATGCACTGGCTGATCATCCTGGTGGTGATCCTGGTACTTTTTGGCGGGCGCAAGATTCCGGAATTGATGCGCGGGATGGGTGAAGGCGTGCGTGGCTTTAAGGAAGGGATGCACGGCGGGAATCAGAACCAGTCGCAGTCGATTTCGACTCCGGCGAGCCCGGCGGAAAAACCCGCGGAAGAGAAAAAACTCGGGTAAGTCGCTCCCAGATTTTTGCTATCAAGTTTCGAAGTGACGGCGGCCAAGTGGGCCGCCTTTTATTTTTTTGGTGGCGACTTCTACGATTCGTCGAGAAGTTCTTCGGACCAACCGAGTTCGGCGAGTTCCTGCGTGAGCCGTGCCAGCGGCAGACCTACTACGTTGAAATAGCAGCCTTCGATGCGCGGGATGTAGCGGCCGGCGCGGCCCTGAATGGCATAGGCGCCGGCTTTGTCGTAGGGCTCTTCGGTGGCGAGATAGCGGGAGATTTCGTTGGGGCTGAGATTGGCGAAATGGACGTTGGTGGTTTCGACGAAGCTGCGGCGTTCGGCGTCTGGGAGGCGGACCAGAGTTACGCCGGTGAGGACGGAGTGGGTGCGCGCGGAGAGTTGGGTGAGGATGCGGCGGGCGTCGTCGGTGGAGCGGGGCTTGCCGATGATGTGATCGTCGACGGTGACGACGGTGTCGGCAGCGATGACGATGGCGGGGCCTACGGCGCGAGCAGCGACGAGATCGGCTTTGGCGGCGGCGAGGCGGAGGACGTGGTCTTGGGGAGATTCGCCGGGGAAGGGGGTTTCGTCGACGGCGGACGAGAGGACGGTGAAGAGGATGCCGGCGTCACGGAGTATTTCTGCGCGACGTGGAGAGGCGGAGGCGAGGATCAGTTTCATGAATCCGGGAAGAATACTACAGGGCGAGAACGTGTGTTGCTCAAGTGAGTCCAGCAACGATTTTCGTGCGGGTAGATTTGAATTTAGATGACGACGGATTCCTGATATTCGCCGAAGACGCGGCGGAGGGTGTCGGAGATTTCGCCAACGGTGGCGCGGTTTTCGACGGCGTGGAGGATGGCGGGGAGGAGATTTTCGTTGGCGGTGGCGCAGCCATGCAGCTCTTCGAGGGCCGCGGTTGTTTGCGCGGAGTTGCGTTTCTGGCGGAAGGCTTGCAGACGAGTGATCTGATCGCGGCCGATTTGTTCGTCGACGCGCAGGATGTTGATGGGGCGTTCTTCTTCGATTTTGAAGTCGTTGACGCCGACTACGATTTGTTCGTTGCGTTCCACGGCGCGCTGAAATTCGTAAGCGGCTTTCTGAATTTCCCCCTGCACGAAGCCAGATTCGATGGCGCGCAGCATGCCGTCGAGCGGGCCGCCCATGGCGTGGATTTTTTCGAGATAAGTTTCCGCTCCAGCTTCGATTTCGTTGGTGAGTTGTTCGATGGCGTAAGAGCCGGCGACGGGATCGACGGTGTTGGTCACCCCGGTTTCGTGCGCAATGATTTGCTGGGTGCGCAAGGCGATGAGCGCGGCGTCCTCGGTGGGAAGGGCGAGCGCTTCATCGAGCGAATTGGTGTGCAGCGACTGGCAGCCGCCGAGGACCGCGGCGAGGGCTTGAATGGCCACGCGGACGATATTGTTTTCGGGCTGCTGGGCGGTGAGCGAAGAGCCGGCGGTCTGCGAATGAAAACGGAGCAGGCAGGAGCGGGGATCCTTGGCGTGGAAGCGATCGCGCATGATACGGGCCCAGAGGCGGCGCGCGGCGCGGAATTTGGCGATCTCTTCGAGCAGATCGTTATGAGAGTTGAAAAAGAAGGAAAGTTGCGGAGCGAAGTCGTCGACCTGGAGGCCGGAGTTGATGGCGGCTTGCACGTAGGCCATGCCATCGCCGAGGGTGAAGGCGACTTCCTGAATGGCGGTGGAGCCGGCTTCGCGAATGTGATAGCCGGAGATGGAGATGGTGTTCCACTTGGGGAGCCGATCGCGGCACCAGGAAAAAATATCGGTGACGATGCGCATGGCGGAGCGCACCGGATATATGTAGGTGCCGCGGGCAATGTATTCCTTGAGGATGTCGTTCTGCACGGTGCCGGAAAGTTTGGCGAGATTGGCGCCCTGTTTTTTTGCGACAGCGACGTATAGGCAGAGCAGAATGGCGGCGGTGGAGTTGATGGTCATGGAGGTGGAAACTTTTTCGAGGGGGATGCGGTCGAAAAGAATTTCCATGTCTTCGATGGAGTCGATGGCCACGCCACCTTTGCCGATTTCGCCTTGCGCGAGAGGATGGTCGGAGTCGAGACCGATTTGGGTGGGGAGATCGAAGGCGACGGACAGACCGATCTGACCCTTGTCGAGGAGGTAGCGGTAGCGAGCGTTGGATTCGGCGGCGCTGGCAAAGCCGGCGTACTGGCGCATGGTCCAAAAGCGGCCGCGATACATGGTGGGATAGATGCCGCGGGTGTACGGAAATTCGCCGGGGTAGCCGATGGCTTGAGAAGGATTGGCGTTCGATAGATTTTCGGGAGTGTAGAGACGCTCGAGAGGAATCCCGGAGAGCGTGGTGAAGCGCGCCTTGCGATCGGCGGGCGTTTTTTTTTTCGAGTTGGAGTCGGACATTAGCG
>DATCOK010000650.1:0-3516 GCA_036564765.1 Candidatus Acidiferrum sp.
CTTCCTTCGTGTGTCCGTAGGCGCGATCGGTGATTTCGTTTTTGCCGCGTTCGAAGGCCACGGTGTCGTTCATTTGCAACGGAGCGAAAATGCGCTCGCGCAGAAACTGGCGGAAGGGCATGCCGGAAGCCTTGGCGACCACCAACCCGAGGACCACGTAGCCGGAATTGCTGTAGTACCACTGCGTGGCGGGCGCGAACATGCCGCGGTCGGTGTGTTCGAGGAGCGATAAAACCTCGGCGTCCTGGATTTGATTCTCCTCAGTCCATTTTTTAGGCGAAGGATTCGCTGCGCTGGGCACGGCGGCTTCATCCATGAGCGTTTCGTAATCCTGCAAGCCACCGACGTGATTCAGAAGGTTCCGGATGGTGATCGATTTTCCGTAGGCGGGAAATTCGGGAAAGATGTCGGTGAGCGTCTGGTCATAGCGCAGTTTGCCGTCATGCACCAGCAGCATGATGGACGTCGCGGTGAACTGTTTGGAGCAGGAAGCCAGGCGAAAATTGGTGCGCGCATCGATTTTCTCCGCGCTTTTTATTGCGCGCGCGCCGTAACCGCGCTCAAAGATTTTTTCGCCGTTTTGGAGAATCAGAACCGCGAATCCGGGTGAGTGAGCGTCAACTAGCTTGGCGAAGATGGCATCGATTTTTTGCGGTAGCGCTTTTTCTGCAACAGAAGAGGCCGACGGACGGTTCGGCTGATTATTTTGAGCACGACCGGAGAATATGTTTGGCATGGCAGGCGACAGAAATAAGTTGATTACAATCGCCGCCAGGCGGATAGCTGTTGCATTTCGCATTGGCGACTCCCCCCTCGCAGCCGTTCCCGCACATGGCCGCGCCATGAAGCGCCAGGTCACGAGCCCGCCCATTGACGGGAAAGCATAGCACCGGCTGACTTCCCAGGTTCATTGTGAATAGAGCTAAGCCGCGGCCGGCTGGCATTTTGGTTATCGAAATTTCACGAGCGGCTGGCGATAAAAGCCGCTATGATTTCGTCCGCCGCGGGCTTGGAATTTGGTCGAGCCCATCGGTGGAGTCGAGGGGTGACTTCTGACGTATGACCTGATTGTGATTGGTTCGGGACCGGGCGGGCAGCGCGCGGCCATCCAGGCGGCTAAGGCCGGCAAGCGCGTGGTGCTGATCGAAAAGCAGCTGGCGGTGGGCGGCGTCTGTATCAACACCGGCACAATTCCCAGCAAGACCATGCGCGAAGCGGTCCTGCATCTTTCCGGCTTCTATGACAAAAATTTTTACGGCGTGAGCCACAGCAACGGCGACGGGCCGATCTCCATGGCGGACCTGAATTTTCGCGTGCAGCACGTGGTGGAAAACGAAGTCAGCGTGATTCACGACCAGTTGAAGCGCAACGGCGTGATGCTGGCCCACGGCACCGGGAGTTTCCGCGACGCGCACCACATCCGGGTGCAAAACGGGAACAGCATCGGCGAGTTTGACGGCGACTTCATCGTGATCGCGACGGGCACCAAGCCGGCCGTGAATCCCAACGTGCCGATCAACGGACGCAACATCATCAGCAGCGACCAGATTTTGACCATGCCGCAAATTCCGCGCACGCTCATTGTGGTGGGTGGCGGGGTGATCGGCGTGGAGTACGCCTGCATGTTTGCGACGCTAGGCGTGCGCGTCATCATTGTGGAGAAGCGGCCCCGGCTGCTGGAATTTGCGGACACCGAGATGGTCGAAGCGCTGATGTATCACCTGCGCGACAATCGCGCCACGCTGCGCCTCAACGAAGAGGTCGCCAGCGTGGAGGAGCTGCCGGATGGAAAAGTCGCGGCCAACCTGGTGAGCCGCAAGCGCGTGATTGCCGATGCCCTGCTGTATGCCGTGGGGCGCTCGGGCAACGTGGATGAACTGAATCTGGCGGCGGCCAACATCAGTGCGGACAGCCGCGGGCGCATCGAGGTCGATGGCGATTTTCGCACCTCGCAGCGGCATATTTTTGCGGTGGGCGATGTGATCGGCTTCCCGAGCCTGGCGTCCGTTTCGATGGAGCAGGGGCGCATCGCCAGCGCGCGGGCCTTTGGCTTGCCGGTGCACAGCGATCCGGAAGGCTACCCGTACGGGATTTATACCATTCCGCAAATTTCGTTTATCGGGAAGACTGAAGAGCAGCTAACCGAGGCCGACGTCCCTTACGAAGTTGGGGTGGCGTATTACCGCGAGATTGCGCGCGGGCAGATCAGCGGGCACACCGAAGGTCGACTGAAACTTTTATTTCATCGTGAGACGCTCGAACTGCTGGGGATCCACATTTTTGGCGAGGATGCTGCGGAGCTGCTGCACATCGGGCAAGCGGTGTTTTTGCTGAAGGGCAAAGTCACTTATTTCGTAAACACCGTTTTCAATTATCCGACGCTGGCGGAGTGTTACAAGACGGCAGCGTTTAATGGGTTGAACCGCTTACAGTGAATAACAACTACTGGCGGCTAGACGGTGATTGCTGTGTGGCGGGTACGCAGGCTATTATGGATGGTTACGGAGGAGTGCATTAGTGTTGACTATTCGTTTGGCAAGGTATGGCAAGAAGAAACGGCCGTTTTACCGCGTGGTGGTGATTGAGCGGACGCGTCCGCGGAACGGCCGCGTGAAGGAATTGGTGGGCACCTATGACCCGCTGAAGAAGCCCGCGGAGATTAAGCTGGATTCCGAGCGCATCAAGTATTGGCTGGGCGTGGGCGCGCAGCCGAGCGACACGGTGCGGAGTTTCATAAAGCTGCAAAAAATTGCGTAGAGTTTTGTTCGCCGCCAGCGCTGCGCGTTGAAAATTTTTTACGCGGCGTGCGATTGCGCTAATAGCCACACCGAATTTCGGCAGCCCCGGCACTCTGTCCCCCTAGTGACGGATGCATCCAGGAGCAATACGTGAAGGAACTGGTGGAGACGCTGGCTCGCGCGCTAGTGGACCGTCCCGAGGACGTGCAGGTGCGCATGCTCGGGGGCGCGCAGGTGACGGTGCTGGAGTTGCGGGTGCACGCGGATGATCTGGGGAAAGTGATCGGGCGGCAGGGGCGCACGGCGAAAGCCATTCGCACCGTGCTCAGCGCGGCGGGCACCAAGGCGCACAAACGCTACACGCTGGAAATACTGGAAGATTGAGCGCAGAAAATCCACGATGGATTGTGGTGGCGCGGGTATTGCGGCCGCGCGGCAACAAAGGCGAAGTCGCGGTGGAGCTGCTTACTGATTTTCCCGAGCGGCTGACCAAGCTACAGGAAGTTTTTCTTGGCCGGGCCTCCGGCAAACTCTCTCCGCAGGATGCATATCTTGGTGCGTTTGGCGTGCCCGAACCTCAACCCATCGGCGTAGAATCCTGCTGGCTCAGCCAGAATCATCGCGGGCAGGGCGTCTTTCATTTTGCCGGGGTGCGTTCGATCAACGACGCCGAAAAATATCGCGGGCTGGAAGTGTTGCTGCCGTTCGCGCAACGGGTGACGCTGCCAGCCGGACAATATTTTGTGGCGGACTTGCTCGGGTGCGCGGTGTTCGAGGT
>DATCOK010000651.1:0-2192 GCA_036564765.1 Candidatus Acidiferrum sp.
TGGTGCTGCTGATCATCTTCATGGTGGTCACGCCCATGTTGCAGAAGGGCGTGTCCGTGGATATGGCCAAGGCCACTAATCCGCGAGATATGCAGGACGCGGATAAAGACGATGCGGTGATCGTGGCGGTGACGCGAGATGGAAAGATTTATCTCGGGAACACGGCCATCAACAAGGAAGACATCACCGGTCAAATCAAAGATCGCATTCAGAACCGCCTGGACAAGACGGTGTACGTGAAGAGCGATTCACGCGCCAAGTATGGCGATGTGGTGGGAGTGGTCGATGAAATTCGCTCCGCGGGCGTCGACCAGCTCGGCCTACTCACCGAGCGGAGCCACGAGAAGGAAACTCCAACTCCGCCTAACGGCAAACCATCGGTTTAGAAGTATTGGTGACGCAAGAACCTTCGCTTCACTGCGAGGGTTCTTGCCGTCATAGCAGTAAACAGGAGATCTGCAATGGGAATGAGCGTAGGAGAGAGTAAGGGCGGGGCGATGGCGGAAATGAACGTCGTTCCGCTGATCGACATTTTGCTGGTACTGTTGATCATTTTCATGGTGATCACACCGCTGACGCCCAAGGGTTTGGACGCGCTGGTGCCGCAGCCCAATCCGAACAAAGACCAGAATCAGGAAATGAATGATAAAACGGTGGTGGTACAGGTGGAGCAGAACGGCAAACTGAAAATCAACAACGAAGACACTACGTGGGACAACCTGGGCCCGCGCATGGAACAGATTTTTAAAGATCGCGCCGAGAAAGTAGCTTTCGTCAAAGGCGATAACGATGTACTGTTCATGGATGTTGCCCGCGCCATTGACATAATGCGCGGATCGGGTATCGACAAAGTGGGTTTGATCACCGCAAAGCTTGAGGCGGGACAGTAAATATCAGGCAGGTGCCCCTCGCAGGGCGGACGTGAATCCTAGCGTAGCCGGTTTTTTCGGCGCGCCTTACAGGGATGGATGATTCGATGACTTACGCATCATCGGTGCGAATCGCTCGCCGCGGCTTTTCCTTGGCCGCGCTCGTGGTTCTGGTGGCGACGGGATCGGGCTGCAACAAGCTTAAAGCCCGCGACCTGCTCAACAAAGGCGTTGCGAATTTCAAAAACGGGCAGTACGACAAAGCCGTCGAGGACTTCAAGGAAGCCAAGGACCTCGATGAAAACCTGCTGAACGCGCGGCTGTACCTGGCCACCGCGTACGCCAGCCAGTATATTCCGGGTGCGCCGTCGGAAGAAAACGTACAGCGCGGAAATGCCGCGATCAATGAGTTCAAGGGCGTGCTGGAAAAAGATCCGAACAATCTGAGCGCGATCGACGGCATCGGCTCGATTCTCTTTCAGATGAGCGGGCAGCCTTTTAACCCGGAAAAGTTCCAGGAATCGAAGACCTATCACCTGAAGCACATTTCGCTGAAGCCCACGGATCCGGAGCCGTATTACTGGATCGGCGTGATTGACTGGACGCTGGCGTTCCGCGCCAACGCGGAATTGCGTACGGCGTATAACAAGGACCACATCAACAAGCAGATTAAGGAAAGCGACGCGATGCCGGCGGCGGTGCGCAACGATTACGTGGCGAAAGACGGGCAACTGGTGGATGAAGGCATCGCCAATCTGCAGAAGGCCATCCAGATTAAGCCGGACTACGACGACGCTATGGCTTATTTGAACCTGCTCTATCGCCGCAAGGCCGACATGGTGGAAAGCTCCGCCGAACGAGCCAGCTATCAGAAGCAAGCCGACGATTTGGTCGACAAGGTGAAAGAGATCAAGCAGAAGCGCGCGGACCAGCCGCAGACGACTTCATAGTTCCCGGTCGAAAATCTCAAGTTGAAGGAAAAGGGCGCTTTTACGAGCGCCCTTTTTATTTTGTTGGGTTCAGGCGATCTTACGACGCGGAAGCCAGTTCATACAGAAACTCCACATGCGATTTGGCCGCGCCGTCCATGCCTTGCACTTTTGGATTGGCCGATTCGATTACGTAATATTCATCAGGCGCGTGGGCGCCATTGCCATGGCCGAGGCCGAAGTGCCCGGCGGGCAAGCGCAGCGGATCGCCGGTGAAGACATAGCCAGGCCAGGAGCCGGCCAAGCGCGGGAAGAGCACGGGATCGATTCCATTGCGGCGATAGACCGCCGTCGAGGCGCGAATGATCTGCGAATCTGCGGGAGTGGTCGTGGG
>DATCOK010000652.1:0-9206 GCA_036564765.1 Candidatus Acidiferrum sp.
GGTCATGTGGCTGCGATCGTTGGCCAGCACATAGCCGCCGGGCCGGCTGATCGCGCCGAGCACGTAGACGATGCCGGCGTGCGGGACGGTCACGATGTCGCCCGCTTGAAGGACCACGTTGTTGAGAGCATTTCCGCTTTCCATCAACTCATTCAGATTGACGGTGATCGTGTTTGCCAACGGTGGCGCTTCCGTGGGATCCAAAACATCCTGTGGCGGGGCACTGGCTACGTTCGCGGACGGGAAGTTCTGATTCACGTCGGGCTTCTGGCCCGATCGTGCCGCTGCCACGGGCGCGGCAGGTCGCAAGGGGACCTGCACGGAGGACGGTTTTTCTGCTTGGCCGCTGGGCGGGATTACATCTTCGGTGCTGCTTGGCTGGGCATCCGATGCGATGGATTGATCCGCGGGCGGACGGGTGACAATGGCGGTGTCGCCAGCGTCATTCGCGATGCCACCGGCCTCCACCAAGACTTCCAGCAGGGTAATTGGGCGATCGGCTTGATAGACGAGTGGATGGGAAACCGCGCCGACCACGGTGATCGGCTTGCTCTTGCGATCCTTTACAGAGACCGTGACTTCTGGATGATTGACCAGGCCGTTGGCTTGCAGCACTTCGGCTATCTTTTGTTCAGCTTGGGTCTCGGTGAGTCCCTTGACCTGCAAGCGCACCGGGATGAGCGGCAAACCGATGGTGCCGGTCTGGCTGACGCGCACGTCGCGGTTGAACTCTTTAACGTCGAAGACTTCAATGGTCAGGGTATCGCCACTGCCAATGATGTAGTCGTGTGGCAGGGAGCGCGCCTTGGTCGACAAAGCACGGAGGCGGTCATTGGTTTCTTCGGGTGTCCCGACGACGGTTTGCGCGCGCAAAGGTGCGCCCGCGGCCGCCAATCCGAGCAACGCAGCCAAAGTCCAACACCACGGCCGCGCACCCAGCATTGCTGGCTGCATGAGATGGATGACTCCCTACTTAGTATACAGACACCGAGTTGCAATCGTCAGGCTTTTCGGGTTTCCGGCCCGCCGTGCGCGGGGCGGTTTGACGTTGATTTTATTGGGTTAATGGCGGAAGTAGCCAACGCCGCCATCAGGAAAAACAGCAGGGCATTGCCGGGAATGCGCAGGTTGAAATCGACAAAACTGTGCACCAGAAAACCGATGCACGCGACCAAGCCCGACAAGTCCAGAATCGCCGCGAAGGAAGTTTTATTTTCCCTTAACTGGCGGAGGGAATGAAAAAAAAGCACCCCCAAAAACACCGCACAGCATAATCCGCCGGCGACCCCGGTTTCGGCCAGAGCTTCCAGGTAATCGTTGTGGGAATGATTGACGACCCGCCCGTCATAGAGCGAATCGTACGGCGGAAATACCATCTGCAGAGTTCCGAGTCCAGTGCCGATCCACGGATGATCCAGGAAAATGTGCCAGGTGTCGGCGCGCATGGCCGCGCGTTTTCCGCTGCTCACTTCCAGCGATTTCATCTCCGTAAAACGCTGGGTAATTTCCTTCACGCCCAGCCAGGAGACCATGCCTACCGCCGCTGCCAGCACGGCGGCGCCCGCGAGCATCTGTTTGCCGCGCTTCTGGCGCACGGCCATCCACACCACAATGACTACCAACTGCACTACGAAGCTGATAATTCCACCGCGCGAAGCGGCCAGGAACAATGCACCAATCGGCACCACCGCGAAAAGTCCCACGACCAGCATGCGCTCGCGCCGAACGCGCCCGAGCATCAGCGGAACGAGCGCCATGGGCACGCATAATTCGATGAATCCCGCGAAGTGGTTGCGGTTGGTGTACGGCCCAAAGGGAATGCCGCCGAAATACATGGTGCGAAACCAGTACAGCTTTCCGTTGAAGGTCAGATGCTGCAAAATTCCAAACACCGACACCAGAAATCCAAAGACCATCACAAACCATACAAAGCCGCGCCAATCTTCCAGGCTGCGGAAGCACTGCACCGCGACGAACAGCACCAGCACGTCCGCCAGCAGCAAGGTGAATTCTTCATGAGTATTGATGGCTGATGCCGTGGTGGAGAAAATCATCTGCGCCAGCACCACCAGCGCGAGCCCCACGAGAGGCGGCAGCAGCGGCGAAAGAAAAATCTCGTCCTCTTCTCCGCGGTACATCAGCAGCGCCCAGGCCACGAAGAGCACGCCGGCGCCGACTTCGAACACGGCGCGGGCCCAATCCTCGACGCCGCCGAATGCCAGAACTCCGAACGCCGCCAGCGCGCAGATCCCCCATCGCAGAAATTTCATTTGCCGGCGCCGCTCTTGTTTACGGGGGTCAAGGCCACGTCATCGACCCACACTGTGCCGCGAATTTTGTTGTCGTCCTGGTCGCTGGCCTCGCGGCGAAGGCAAATCTCCATCTCCTGGGAATCGCTCGCCCCACCCCACACGGTGGTTACGCGGGTCCAGTCCTGCGTGCCGTGCATTTGTTCCGTATTGGCCACGGCCGCGCTGCCGGTGCGAGGTTTTAGTTCCAGCCGCACGCCCTGGTCGGTGGTCAGGTCCTTCGTGGCCATCCAGGCGGAAAGTTCATACGGCGTGCGGGCCTCGACCGGCACGGTCTGGCAAACGTCGCGAAAATCCACGTCGGAGCTGCCGTCAAAAGAGACGCGCAGCGAGCGTTTTCCGGAATGCATTTGATGGGGGTCGAAACCGATTTGCGCGCTGTTGGCGCCGTTCGAAAATCGCCAGGCGTAGCCGTCGCCTGTGACGTCAGATTCGAATCCTCCGTCCCACACCGCTGAATCTTTCGGCCCGTCGAATTGCGCCGCGCCTGTGAGCGCCGCAGCCTGCTCCCACACGCTATGGGCCTCCTGGGCGTGGCCGGTGTCGTGGAGTTTCATCACCAGGAGAAAAATATCCTGCATCTTGAGCTGCGGGTGCATGGTCGCGAGGCGATTCCAGACTTTCAAAGCGCTATCGACTTCGCCTTCACTGGTGAGATCGCGCATCACGGATAAATATACATAGGCATTGGACGGCAGCACTTTATTCAGGATCACTTCCGCGTCCGGCTCGACGCGCGCGCAACGCGAAAAGGCTTCGGCGGCGCGATTCGGATCCACTTCCACCGCGCGGCGAATTTCCGTGAATGCGGAATTCAGTTGCTCCTGCCGCAACAGGAAATTCCCGTAGCGCCAGGAGACCTCGGCGGAGGCCGGATACGTTTTCTTCGCGGTGAGATACGCGTTGCGGGCGGCCGGCAAATTGTTCTGCGATTCGTAGGCGGCTGCCAGTTCCAGCCACGCGGCTGTGGAGCTTGGGTCGATCTCCAACGCTTTTTTGTAGCTGGCGACCACGCGCTCCGGGTTTTCTTCTTCAAAGCCGTATTGCAAATATTTTCCGAGGAGGTACCAATTGCGCGCGTCGCCAGGCTCGATTTGCGTGGCCCGTTCGAATCCGTGCAGGGTATTCTCGTCGGTGTAATAGGTGGCCCAGGCAGAGCGCACGCTGAAGTAACCCAGGTACAATGCGATCGTGATCGCTGCGGCGACTAAGGCGCCGCGCCGCGTGCTGCTCTCCATTATGATTTTCATGCGCCTGTACTGTGCCTACCCCGTTTTCATCTTGCAAGCCCAATTCAAGATTGTGCCATGCACGAGCGGTAATGAGTCGTTGGAATAAGGAAGAGTCGCGGGAGAAACGCTATGTGCTGCTTGGGTCTTGATGATGAGCGCGTGCTATGTGTTAATGCGCGACTGAGACCCGTCTTGTAGGGACCATCACGCTACTTCCCGTAGGAGGCGGTGAAGGTTTCTTCGCTCCGGCCACGTCTGCGGACGTCAATGCCCAGGCGCTTGATTTTCTGGTTTAGCGTCGACAACGGAATCATGAAACGTTCGGCGGCCTCGGTTTGGTTCCAGGCGGTGCGCTCCAGCATGTCCATGATGATGCGGCGCTCGATCTCGTCCATGATCTGGAAGAGCGATGGCTGCATCTGGTCCGCGCCGGTGCGCGAACCCGGCTCGCCCGGCAGCGGCGGCAAAAATTCCGAGAGCTGCAGGCGGACGCCGCGCACAATTTCCTTGCTGCGAATGCTTTCCGGGAGCAAATCGGCGTCTACCCGTTCTTGCGTCGATAGCACCACGGCGCGCTCCACCACGTTTTCGAGTTCGCGCACGTTGCCCGGCCAATCGTAGTCCATCATCAACCTCAGCGCGCCCTGGGTGAACAGCCGCATTGGTTTTTCATTCTCCGCGCAGTAGCGCTCCAGAAAATGCGCCAGGAGCAGCGGCACATCTTCGCGGCGGTCGCGCAGCGGCGGCAACTGCAGGTGAATCACATTCAAGCGGTGATACAAATCCTCGCGAAATCTGCCTTCACGCACCAGCGTCAGCAACTCCACGTTGGAGGCGGCTACGATGCGCACGTCTACTTTCAGTTGCTCGGTGCCGCCCAGGCGCATGAATTCGCGTTCCTGGATGACGCGCAGCAATTTCGCCTGGGTCTCCGGGCTGATAGTGGCGATTTCGTCAAAAAAAATCGTGCCCTGGTCCGCCACTTCGAACAAACCTTTTTTCGAAGCGACCGCGCTGGTGAACGCGCCCTTCACGTGGCCGAAAAGTTGGGACTCTAGTAAATCGACCGGAATGGAGCCGGTGTTTACCGGCACGAACGCCTTGTCTGCGCGCGTCGAGCCGGAATGAATGGCCTTGGCGATCAACTCCTTGCCGGTGCCGCTCTCCCCGCTGATCAGCACGGTGGAGCGCGACGGCGCGACTTGGGTCACCAGATCCAGGAGCGTGTGCATCTTGTCGCTCTTGCCGATGATGTTAGGGAAATTGAAGCGCTGTTTCAAAGCGCGCTTCAGCTGCACGTTTTCTTCGCGCAGTTGCCGCGATTCGACCGCTTGCGCTACCTGCGCCAGCAGCTCGTCGTTGGACCATGGCTTGGTGATGTAGTCCATCGCGCCGTTTTTAAAGGCGGTGCGGGCCATGTCGATGGAGCCGTAGGCGGTAATCAAAACGATCGAGAGGTGCGGGTCGCGCTTGTGAATTTCCTTGAGGAGGTCCAGGCCGTTGCGGTCCGGCAGGCTGACATCCAGCAGTAACAGATCAAAAGGATGCTCGCCCAGCTTGACCAGTCCCGATTCTCCTGTCTCGGCACTGGAGACGCCATAACCCTCACTGGTTAGAAGTAGTTCCAGGCCCTCGCGGATTTCTGATTCATCATCTACCACCAGAATCGAGCCCTTAGGCATGAATGGCTTTCCTGACCGCGGGAAATTCTACGTGGAACGACGTGCCTTTGCCGGGGGTCGAGCGCACATCAATTTTTCCAGAATGTTCCTTGATGATTCCGTAGCTCACGGACAGGCCGAGGCCGGTGCCGCGCCCGCTGGCCTTGGTAGTGAAGAACGGATCAAAAATTCTGTGGATATGCTCGCGCGCGATGCCCGCGCCGGTGTCGGCGATTTCCACTTCCACACTGCCGTTGTGCGCTGCAGTGCGTACTTCCAGCATGCCCCCGCCGGGCATGGCATCGCGGGCGTTCAAAAACAGATTGAGAAAGACCTGCTGCAGCTTGTTGGCGGAGCCGCGCACGGCCGGCAGCATTTCGCCGAGTTGGCGTACTACCTGAATCTGCGAAGTTTTCAGCGGATGGGCCACCAGCGAAAGCGTTTCTTCCACCACGCGATTCACGTCGATATCGACGACTTCGGCTGCGCCCGTGCGCGAAAAATTCAACAGGTTGTTCACGATTTCACTGGCGCGGAAGGTCTGCTTCACAATTTTTTCGATGATGGCCTGTTTGGGGTCGCCTTCCGGCATCTGCTTGGCCAGCATCTGGATGTAATTGGAAATTACCGCCAGCGGCGTGTTCACTTCATGCGCTACGCCCGCGGCCAGCAGCCCCAGCGACGTCAATTTCTCGGTCTGGGTCATCTGCTCTTCCATGCGCTCGCGCTGGGTGACGTCATCGAACAGCAGCAAGCGCCCGATGCGTTCGCCGGACTTGCTCACCAGTGGGGTAATGGAAACGTTCAGCGTCAGCGTCTTGCCCATGTGCTGCAGGCGCTGCTTATAAATTCCGGTGATCAATTCCTGGTCGCCGCGCGCCTCAATCTCTCGCGCCAATTCCGCCGGCAGCAGGGAACTGAGCGGGCGGCCCACGGCGTCCTGCCGCGTCACGCCAAACAACTGCTCCATGCGCGAGTTCCAGGATTCCACCAGGCCTTCGAGGTCCACGGCCAGCACACCGACATTCAGGGATTCCACGATGTTTTCGCTGAAGTCCTTGAGGCGCGCAATTTCGATGGCTTTCTGTTCCAGCGAGGTATACAGCTGCGAATTGTCGAGCGCGATGGCCACGTAGCCGGCGATGGTTTCCACCAGTTCCACATCGTCACTCGAGAGAAAATCGCCGTCCACCGTTTTGCCCAGGCCGAGGACCGCGACGGTGTGTTCGCGAATGCGGCAGGGCACAAAATAATTCAAATCCAGTTGCTCGAGGGTTTGCCGCACGGAATCGCTGACGTCTCTCGCCGCGCGGGGCGACTCAAAAAAGAGCGCCCCACGGGCGAACTCGGGCCGGGCCGGCTCGAGGAAGCTAAGATCCAGAGGTTCGTTGAGGCGCACGCCCATAGAACGCGCCAGACGCATGTGGCCGGGGTGCGCGGGGTCTTCCTGGAAAATCGCCAGGCGATCGACCAGCAGCGTTTGCGATACGCGGTCCATCACCGAGCCCAGCATGGGCTCGAGGCGCACCTCGTTGGTGAGGGTACGGCCAAATTCGATCAGGGTGCGGCGATAGTCGAGGCGGTCGCGGTAGAAAAAGCGATCGAGGCGCGCCTGCGTCCATTCGCGGAAGGGCTGGAACAAAAAGGCCGCAATGACGATGGCGATCATGCCGCCCACCGGCCCGGTGGTCTGCGCGTGGAAAATCTGCGCCAGTGCGGCGACCAGTGCGAAATACACCGCCGCCACACCCGCGGTTGCCGCGGTGTACGCCAAGCCGCGCTTGAAAATAATGTCAACGTCCATCAAGCGGTAGCGGATGACCGCGTAGCCGAAGCACAGCGGAATCAGAACCAGAGTGACCGCGGAAAACTGCATCCAGGGGCGCGGTCCGAGATCGAGCACGAAGGGGAAAATATAAAAGAACGCGAATGGCAAGCTGCCCGCGAGCGTTCCGCCCGTCAGCCACTTCAATTGCTGACGCAAAACTCCCGAAGGCGCCGCTCGGAAACTGCGGTAAAAGCCCAAGCCGGCCGCGACAAAACACATGCCTAGGTAGGTGAGCTCAATTTTATCCAACAGAATCCGCGAGCCCAGCCAGGGCACGAAGCCCAGGGCGTTTTTCGCGGTGCTAAGGTGCACCAGTAACAACGCGAGCGGCGGAAGGTAAACGGTCAGCAGTTTGGAAGAAGAACGAATGGCCGTTTCGCTGCGCCCGGGGAAAACCAGTGCGAAATGCAGCAGCAAAGCCGGTGCCAGCAACCGCGCTACGATATTGGCCCAGTAGACTTCCTGGTCGAAAGTGTCCAGTTTCCCGCTGTAATGGAAGGAATACAGAATGAAAGAGACCAGGCAGAAAATATAGAAATGCACAGCCTTCGGCGCGTTCCACCGGCGGGCAAAAATAAACAGTCCGATGAACAGATAGAGCAGTCCGACGATGCGCAGATAATTTTCAATGGAGGCGGGCTTCTCCGCGGGAGCGGTGACTACCGGCGTTTCAAACTCCTGCCCGCCGCGGGACAGCTTGTAGCGCACCTGGTTCCAGAGGCCGGCACGGGTCAGGCGCATGGTGACCTGCACGCCGCGGGTGACGGCTACGCCATCGATGGCGATCAGATGATCGCCCGGGCGAACTCCCGCCAGCGCTGCCGGCGAACCGGGTGTAATCTTCCAGGCCTCGATGCCGTGGTCGGTATCGAGCCAGGCGACACCGTCATCCACCAAGTCAAATTTGCTGCGTTGCTGAAAGTTCAGGAAGGCAAAGATCACCGCCGCCAGCGTAGCCAACGCCAGCACGACGGCCCCGAGACTGACTCGCAGATTCTGCTTCATGCCGCGGCTAGACAGAGAAACACCCTTTCGGTAGATTCCGGTGCAAATCAGGGACCATATAGAGGCTGTGGCTTGGTGACTTAAACCATTTTAATGCTGAGGGTTGGCGGGTCACTGGCGGAACGCTAAAAACAGAATACGGTATTCAGAATCCGAGATATGGCTTTCAAGAGCCGCTATTGTCAAAACTGTACGCTAAGCCCGCCGCGGAAACTGCGGAACGCCGGGATCAGGTTGGTGCGGCCATCCCGGGTGTTGAGCGAAACAACGCCTTGGGCAAGCAGGTTGTCGCAGTCGGCTACGGCTTCCCACCGGCCGGCGCCGAACCTGGGCAAGGGTTGGCGAAATCCCACGTGTAGGTAGGGGTCCATCTGGTAGAGCGACTCGCCGTAGAGGTCCACTCGTGAAACGGTGACGCCGTTCACCCACTTGTAGCCGGCCTCCAGCTTGGTGCCAGCATGGGGGATTTTGGCGGTAACGGAAGCTCCCAGCGAATGTCGCGGCACGGTGCGCAAAATGTCGCGCAGCACGCCGTTCAAATCGTCGCTGGGTGCGAGCGCCCCGGCGAAGGCGTATACCGCGGTTACTTCCACATCATCATCGAGCTTTTCGCGCAGCGCCACGCGGGTGCCCCACGAGCCGGAAGAGCCTGCGTCATACGCGAAACCGTTCGAGAAATAATCCTGAAAATATTCCTGCTCCGGCAGATCGTTACCGCGGCCGAAAATTGCGAGATGGCGGTTATCGTCGTGGAAACCCGCCACTTCCAGCTTCCCACGCGTTCCGAGCTTGCGATCGGCGGCCACTTCCTCATGCCAGCCGCTCTGCAGGATGGGCTTTCCGCCGCGCCACAGCAACGCGGGGAAGCCATCCAGTTCATTTAATGCCGCCGCGAGTGCGTTCGAATTTGCCACACCTTCGGGCGAATCCAGGTACTCCGGGCCGTTCGGCACGGAAGTGAAAATCAACGTGGCGTTCCAGTCGTCGTTCACGCGCACATCCAGCTTGGTACGCGGCCGGATCGAAGAAGCCGCGGCCCCCAATCCGACCATGACGTACTCGCCGCCGTAGGTAAGGATGGCGCGATCGCCGATAGCCAGCGAACCTCCCTGGTCGATGCGCACGCCACGGAAAACCTGCCCTTCGCTGCCCAGTTTCGCTTCGCGCAAAA
>DATCOK010000653.1:0-2140 GCA_036564765.1 Candidatus Acidiferrum sp.
TCGAGGTCGAGGTTGTTGGTGGGCTCGTCGAGGAGTAGAGCCGGCGGGCTGCCGAAGAGAGCCTGGGCGAGGAGCACGCGAACTTTTTGTCCGCCCTGGAGTTCGCCCATCTGGCGCTCGTGAAGGGAGCTTTCCACGCCCAGGCCGTCGAGCAAAATGGCGGCGTCGGCTTCCGCGGTATAGCCGCCCTCTTCGCCGACGATGCCTTCGAGTTCGCCGAGGCGCATGCCGTCGGCGTCGGTGAGCTTGTCGTGAGGCTTGGCGTAGAGCTTGTCGCGCTCTTCGAGAGCGCTCCAAAGCTGCTGGTTGCCCATGATGACCGTGTCGATGACGCGGAACTGGTCAAAGGCGAACTGGTCCTGACGGAGGATACCCAGTTTTTTAGGGCGAGCGATGCTGCCCTTGGTGGGCTCCATTTCGCCGGTGAGAATCTTCATCAAGGTGGACTTGCCGGCGCCGTTGGGGCCGCTGATGGCGTAGCGGCGGCCGTCGAGGAAGGAGCAGGTCACGTCCTCGAAGAGGATGCGGGGGCCGAAGCGCATGGAAACATTGTCGACGTAAATCATGGATGAATAATTATAGCGTGTCGGGCGGGTTTTCGTCGCGTTTGAGGGGAATCGATTGGAAATATTTGATTTTTTGATTCGGTCGGAAGGAAATTCAGTGGTGAAGCAAAGCTCTAAACGCGAACCCTAAGGCACCCGCTTGCTGTGGAGTGGTGTTGGGGCTAGACTGCGGCGCGCATGGGAACCCTTGGGTCGGCTGCGGCCGGGAAGGATTTGGCGGTAGAGAAGCGCAGCCTTGTGGGCTTTTGGGCGTTGATTGGAACGCAGTTTCAGGGGGTGCTGTGCGATAACACATTGAAGTGGCTGGTCAGTTTTTTGGTGTTGGAAACTGCGGCGACGAAAGAAGAGCGGGATTTGTGGTTTGTGCTGATTGTGCCGCTGCTGTTCTCAGTTCCCTTCCTGCTTTTTTCCATTCCCGGCGGATTTCTGGCGGACAAGTACAGCAAGCGCAGCGTGACGATTGCCACGGTGGTCGCGCAAGTGGCGGTGACCTTGCTGGCGACCTGGGCGCTGGCGGAACAAAATTTGCATTTAGCGGGTGCGGCGCTGTTTTTGATGAGTACCATCGGCGCGATTTTTGGTCCGACGAAGTATGGCCTGTTGCCGGAATTGTTGCCGGAGTCGCGGCTGAGCTGGGGCAACGGGATTATTGAGTTTGGAACCTTGCTGGCGGCCATTCTCGCGGCGTTGGCCGGCGGGTTTCTGACGCACGCGTTTCACGGGCGGCAGGCGTGGTCTGGGGTGATTTTTCTGGCGCTGGCTGCGGCTGGCCTGCTGACGAGCTTGGGGATTTCGCGGGTGCCGGCGGCAGATCCGGGTCGAAAGTTTGACTGGAATGTGCCGCGGGAATTTCTGTCGGAGCTGCGGCACATGGCTGGGGACCGGCTGCTGCTGATGGCGGTGGTGGCTAATACGTTTTTCTGGTTTCTTGGTTCCCTGGTGCTACTGAACATCGTGCTGTATGGCGCGGACGTGCTACATCTGGAGGAGACGCGCAGCAGTTATTTGTTGGCGGGACTGAGCCTGGGAATCGGACTCGGGAGCCTGGCGGCGGGATTCGTGTCGGGCAAGAAGATTCAGTTAGGCATGGTGCTGCCGGGGTTGGCGGGGATGCTGGTTATTGCGGTGTTGCTGTCGTTCAGCGGGATTGGGTTCGGTCTGGTGCTGGGCTATTTGTCGGCGTTGGGATTTGCAGGCGGATTTTTCGTCGTGCCGATCAACGCGCTGATCCAGCGGCGCCCCGCGGCAGCGGAGAAGGGCCGGACCATCGCGGTGGCCAACCTGCTGTCGTTCATCGGCGTGGCGCTGCAGCCGGTGGCACAGTTTGCCATGCTGCGGCTGGGGCACCCCGATCCCTCGCGGGTATTTCTGATCGCCGGGGCGATTATTTTGGTTATGGGCGCTGTTTTGCTGGGCATGTCGCGCGAATTATGGGCCGAAGCGGTCGACTGGACGGGGTTATCGCGAAAGGCTAGGCTATGAGTCCGTTTGAGCAGAGCGATTCACCCCAAACGGCCCAATCGAGGCTTTGCGCAGTATGGCTAGTATTTCTACCCTCCCCTCCCATCCAAAGC
>DATCOK010000654.1:0-2713 GCA_036564765.1 Candidatus Acidiferrum sp.
GCGCCGACCAGATCGGTCGACGGGCCGGAGGTCAACGCCGCGACCATCGACTGGCTGTGGCCGTCATCCAGAACCTTCTGGTCGCTGTTCTGCATGAGGCAAGTGGGCTGCTGCTCGATGGGCTTATCGAAACACTGCAGCTCCAGTTTGATGTTCAACGTGTGCGCCAGCAGCACCGAACGGTCGTGCAACTCTTTCGCGTCCATCCCCGCGCTCGCGCGCACTTCCTGCATGTACTGATCGAGGCGCGAGCGGTCCAAGCTGGCCTGATTCAAATCCTGCGAAGCGCGCACAAATACTCCGGGCTTGCCGCGCACCGTAGCGCGCAGCGATCCGTAATCTCCACCCGTTTCCGGCGCGAGAAAAAGCAACGCTTGCTGCGCGCCTTGCGGCACAGTGACAAAAAATCCTTCCTCGCGAATTTTCTTGTTCCAGCCTTCTTCCTTGGTGAACCAATTGTCGGGAGGTGGATTCGTCGCGCCGCGTAAAAACACTACGACCACTAGGAAGTGCACCGATTGCCCATCTGGAAAATCAGGATGGACCCACAAGCGGTCGCCTGCTTGAAAATTTGGCACATTGGCAATCGGCAAAGTTTTTCCCGCGCGCATCACCTTCATCTCGATCCGCGGCCCGGCAAGATCGAACGCTGGTGGGCCATCT
The DNA here is from genome assembly GCA_036564765.1 of Candidatus Acidiferrum sp. GTDB lineage: Bacteria > Acidobacteriota > Terriglobia > Acidiferrales > UBA7541 > Acidiferrum. The sequence continues at coordinate 664 of DATCOK010000654.1, forward strand.
GCCCGTGCGATGCCGGCCGCCGTGCATGACGCCAAAAAGGCGCTCAACGCCTGTACAGCTGTTTTGCGTGCTATTCTCCGGTGGCCAAATAAAAATCGCATCGTCGCCGCACCTATCGTTCGCATCTTCATTGTTCGTAACACTCCAAACCCAATTCGATTCAGCGATAGTTAACCTTACTCCACCCCGCAAAGTCTGGAACTTCTCGTGTTTATTTTCTGCCGGGCTGGACGCGCGGCGCATTCGCTGAGCGTTACGCCGTGGTGGCATAACGCTGTGACTAGGATGCGTTCCGCCGTCGCTTCATCACATCTCTAAACCGCGGTGGTATTCGTAAACGGCAACACTCTTTCCTCGGTGCTCAGCTCTCGAACCCCGCCTTTCGCCAAGTCTCCCAACGCCAGAGCCCCAATCGCCACGCGAATCAAGCGCAAGACTTCCACGCCCAGCGCTTCGAACATTCGGCGAATATGCCGGTTGCGTCCTTCGTCGAGAATAATTTCCACCCAACCGTTGCGCGCGCCTTCGCGCAGCGCTCGTGCGCTTTTAAGGCGCAACGCTTCTCCGTCTTTCGCGGTAACGCCGCGTTGCAACTGCGCGATTAATTCAGCAGTCAGTCGCGCCGCTACCTGCACGTGGTAGGTTTTTTCCACCTGCGATTCCGGAGCGGTAATGCGCGCGGCCCATTCGGAATCATTGGTAATCAATAGAAGGCCTTCGCTGGCCTGGTCGAGTCGTCCCACCGGCGCGACCCACGGCAAAGCCGCCCCGGAAAATTGTCGCAAACACTCGTAGACAGTTTCGCGCCCGCGTTCGTCGCTGGCGCTGGTAATCACACCGCGGGGTTTGTTCAGCATCCAATAAATTTCTTGGCATTGCCGATAGCTCGGCCGTCGATCTCGATCCGGTCCTTGCCAATGTGCACGGGTGTCTCGGCATTTTTCCGCACTACGCCGTTGATGCGCACCTGCCCGCCGCGTATCAATTCCGCAGCGCGGCTCCGCGAACAGTAACCCAACTTGGGAAGAGCACGAGCGAGGCCGACATTGCGCAGCGGGTCCGCAGCTTTTCCGGAGGCGTGCGCGCGGCGTGCTGGCCTTCTGCTCACCGGAAAATTATACGCAGGAAATGTTCTTGCCGACCCCTCTGGAACAGGGCGGGTCACCGGAATTTCAGGTTTTAGTTTTCTTTGGAATCGGGCGCGGGTGCTTCGGCCACCGGTGCAGAAACCGCATCCACTTTCACCACGCCGTAGCGTTTTGCCAACCACTCGCGCGCTTCATCCGGGTAATAGTGAAACGGCCCCATGCCGCCGCGATACGCGATCCGCCCGTTCTCATCCACGATGTAGATGCGCTCGGGCCACGCCGCATACGCATCGTTCGCGGCATTGCTCATGTCGTCGATGCCAAATTGCGTCGGATACCCAAAGCGCTTCACAAAGTCGTTGGCGATGGCCACGCGCTGCTCCAGAGTTTTTGGCTGCGCGTAACAGACGTCTTCCTTCACGTTCGATTTCATCTGCCATTCGTCGGTGGGGTGCGCTTCGCGCACATACACGGTGAGAAAATCGGCGTGGTCCTTATAGTCATTGTACATCTTGACCACGTCGCCGACGTGGCGCCGGAAAGGCGGTCAAGTGTAGCTGCCAAAGACGATCACCAGCGGCCGCCCGCCGGTGCGCTCGCGAATCCGAAAGCGGCTGGTGCCGTCCAGCGCCAGCAGGGAAGCATCGGGAGCCTGGTCGCCCACCTTCAAATCTCCGCGACGCATGTGCGGAAACGCGTAACGCACCATGCCGTACGCTCCGCGTAACCCTCCGGCCATCACCGAAAGGCCGATTACCGCTGCAATCACCAGCAGCACAACCGCCGCGGCTATCCATTTCCACGCGATCAATCGGTCTCCTCGCTTCGTCCCTGATTCTTTTAAAAAGTTTCGCGGGGAAAATACCGCTCAACTATTCATCGATGGAATCTTTCGGACCCACCGGCAAAGAATGGCGCGTTGCCCGCCCCGCCTGGGCCAGTAATCTTTCCTTTTCCTTTTT
>DATCOK010000655.1:0-3510 GCA_036564765.1 Candidatus Acidiferrum sp.
CTCAAATACAGCGCCATCTGGCCGTAATGATCGAAGCAATGCGCCACGATTAGCGTAGCCATTCCCAGTTGCGTATACATTCCGTCGCCGAAAGGACTCTTCACCTGTTTCGTCAGGTTCGATTCATTCACGGAAAGCTCCGCCTTGTGCACGTACGCGAACGAGTCCTTCACGAATTTCACAATCTCCGCCTTGCTCTTCACCGAGTCCGGCCCGTTCTCTCCGCCCAACTCCACCGGCGGCTTCTCTCCCAGCATAGCCGCTCCTACCAGGTAGTTCACCGCCGCGACGTGCTTCACCTGTTGCGCAAACGTCCGCACCCCCTTCATCTCACCGCTTGTGGGCGCAAACGAAAATTTATCCTCCGGCATCGCCTCCACCGCAGGGACAAATTCCTTCTCCACGGAACTAGCTGCGGCGTCCAGCACCTGTGAAACAGTTTTCGGCTCCTCTTTCTTCGCCGCATCCTGCGCTACCGCCGCGCCGCCGCCAACCAGCAGCGCCGTCAACACCAAAACCCCTCGCATCATCGTCATCTTTCTCTCCTTTGAACCACGGCCCGCGATTCTAGTCGTTTCCCGCCCCAAACGGTACTGAATTGCAAGAATCGCATCGACCATTCGCTTACGAAACAAAGCTACGCCGCCGCCCTCGGCGGATTCGGCCCCGCCAGCAACCCGCCATCCAGCACCAAGGCATGACCGGTCATGAACGACGCATGCTCCGAACACATCCACAACACCGCTTCGGAAATTTCCGCCGGCTTCCCGAAGCGCCCCATCGGATGCAGTCCCAGCACAAATTTGTTCACTCCCGGATCGGCATACGCGCGATCTGCCATGGGCGTATCGATCACCGCCGGACACACCGCGTTCACACGAATCCCGCCACGCGCCTCCAGCGCCGCCGACTTGGTCAGCCCGACCACCCCGTGCTTGCTCGCGCTGTAGGCCGCCGCGCCCGCCAAGCCCATCAACCCCGCAACGGACGCCATATTCACGATGGCCCCGCCGCCACCCTGCTGGAACATCTGTCGCATCTCGTACTTCAGACACAGCCACACGCCCTTCAAATTAATATTCACCGTGGCGTCCCAATCCTCTTCCTTCTGCTCCACAATCGGCTGCCAGATCCCCTCGATCCCCGCATTGTTGAACGCCACGTCCAGCCGCCCGAATTTCTCCACCGTGCGCTGCACCATCATTTCCACGTCTGCGGCCTTCGCCACGTCGCCCTTCAAAAACAATCCCTCGCCGCCCGCCGCGCGAATCAACTCCACTGTCTCCGCGCCCTCCGCCTCGCGCCGTCCGGTCACCACCACCTTCGCTCCCGCCTTGGCGAACAACACCGCGGTGTCCCGTCCAATCCCCGACGTCCCGCCCGTAACCAGCGCAACTTTTCCCGCCAAATCTCCACTCATGATCCCCCTAGACAATTTCAGTAAGAAATGCGAAGCGTGAGTGTAGGCCGCGCCTCGACCAGCCGTCAAAACAAAACCAAATCTACGCAACGCGCTCCGCAAAGCTATAATCCCCACAATGCAACCCGACCAGGACATCATCAACCGCTGGACCGGCTCCGCCCCGCACTGGGAAAAACATCGCGAAGTCATCCGCCACATGTTCGCACCCGTCAGCGAAGCCCTGATTGATGCGGCGCAAATAAAACCCGGCGACACCGTCCTCGATGTCGCCACGGGCCCGGGTGAGCCCGCCCTGACCGTCGCGGCCCACGTCGGCGCCACCGGAAACGTCGTCGGCATCGATCCCATCCCCGACATGGTCGCCGCCGCCCGCCGCGAAGCGCAACGCCGCGGCCTGCAGAACGCCCAGTTCGAAGTGGCTTTCGCCGACCAGCTCCCCTTCCCCGAGGCGCACTTCGACGCCGCCATCTGCCGCTTCGGCGCCATGTTCTTCCCCGCTCCCGTCGACGCCATTCGCGAACTGCTCCGAGTACTGAAGCCCGGCAAGAAATTAGTTTTCGCGGTGTGGTCCTTCGCGGAAAATAATCCCTTCCACCACGCGCTCTCCCGGGTCATCGACTGTTACGTCGAAGTCCCACCCGCAGATCCGGACGCCGCCGATGCCTTCCGCTACGCTCAGCCCGGCAAATTACTTAAATTTCTAAACCAAGCCGGCGCCATCGCCACCTCCGAATGCCTCCAACATTTCACCATCGAAGCTCCCGTCTCCGTAGAAGACTACTGGACCCTGCGCCGCGAAATGTCCGAGAAGCTCAACGAAAAAATCACCAACCTTCCCGCCCACCTAAGCCCCAAAGTAAAAAACGAAATGCTAGCCGCCCTCCGCGAATATGCCAGCGGCCCAATCCTGCAATTCCCCGCCGAAATCCTGTTGGTCAGCGGCATCAAGGCCGCCTAACCGCTTTCTATCCGCAAGCGTCTAAGACGGCAAAACTCAGGAGCTTTGCAAAATGTTCTGGAAGCGATTTTTACCGATCGCGGGAGTAGCTGTCTTAAGTGGCGTTTCAGGAATTTGCGCAGCCCAAACACCCACCGACAAGGCCGCTGACATCGAAGAAGTAAGCCTGGCTAGCAAAGTCTTCCACAACACCCGCACCTTGCGCGTTTTGCTTCCGCCGCACTATCACGACCCCGCCTCTCGGAGTCAGAAATACCCGGTCTTCTATTTCACCGACGGTATCGCCGTATTTCATGGCCGCCAACTGGACCATATCGCCAGCAACCTCATGCGCACTGGAAAAATTCCGCCGATGATTTTTGTCGGCATCGATAACGGCGGCTCCACGCGTGAATCCAGAAATCCCGGCACCGACCGCGCCAGCGAATATCTGCCCTTCGAAGACAAATTTCTCGAACCGCCTCTGCCCAATCCGCAAGGCCGCCTCTTTCCGCAATTTCTAGAGGACGAAGTGCGCCCCGCCATCGACGGAAAATATCGCACCACCAAAGAAGCTGGACTCGGCGGCGCTTCCTACGGCGCGGAAATCGCGCTCTACACCGCGATGGAACGCCCCGGCCACTATCGCTGGCTCTATCTCGAGAGCCCGTCTCTGTACGTCCACGACGACGCCTTACTCCACCGCGCCCAGGATTTTCACCAGTGGCCCACACACATCTACATCGGCGCCGGCACCGCCGAAGGTTCAGGCGGCACCGGCCAGGAAATGGTCGACGACGTAACCCGCCTCTACAAGATCATCGAGCACCAAACCCAATCCTGCCTGCTCATCGCCCCCGGCGCCCATCACGAAGAGGAAGCCTGGCGCGCCCGCCTCCCTTACGCTCTAGACGTTCTTTTAGGCAACGCGTCCTGTTACCGCAAGCGGGACTACACAACGGACCTCTGGCCCCTGAGATCGCGATACTATCTCTGAGCGGTCCACACCATGAGACCAGACTTCTCCCAATACGGATTCGCCCATCAGCAAAATCTGATCATGGCCTACATCGGCGGCTCGCAAGCCCACGGCGCGAAGCTTGGCGAGACCGATGACACTGACTCGTACGGGCTCTATATTCCCCCAGCC
>DATCOK010000656.1:0-7664 GCA_036564765.1 Candidatus Acidiferrum sp.
GCCTCGGCGGGTTTCTTGGCGGCGGGCTTGGCTTTTTTCGCCGCGGGTTTCTTGGCGGCGGTTTTCTTTGGGGCGTTGGCCGCGGGCGCGATGGTCTCAACGTCCGGGCGTTCCGCGGGAGTCTTGTCGGGATCCAGCGAATAGCTCAAGCGCGCGACGGCTTCTTTAGAGAGCACCAGCAGGTCATGTTTCAACAGGTCGTAGGGCTGCAGACCGTTGGGCGCGACGAGGGTGACGCCATTGATGTTGCGGCTGGCGCGTTCGAGATTGGTATTTTCGCCATGCGCGACGATCAAAGCAGACTTTTTGTGATTCAGCTTGCCCAGCACGCCGAGAAGATCTTTGGTCTTGTGGTTCTCGAGTTCCCAATCCTCGACGACGGTCAGGCGTTGCTCGGTCAGTTTCGCGGAAAGCGCGGAACGCAAGGCGCCGAGCACCATTTTCTTCGGCAACGCGTAGCTGTAATCGCGCGGATTCGGTCCGTGCACCGTGCCGCCATGACGCCAGAGCGGGGAGCGGATGGAGCCGACGCGCGCGCGGCCAGTACCCTTCTGCTTCCACAACTTGCGGCCCGCGCCGCTGACTTCGCTCTTGTCTTTGGTCTTGTGCGTACCACGGCGGAGCCCGCGCAGATACCAGCGCGAAGCTTCATGCAGCAAGTGCTTGTTGACCTTGACGCCGAAAACGGCGTCGAGCAGATCAAGCTGCCCGACCTTAGCGCCCTTCAAGTTAACTACGTCCACCACCGGCATAATTTCGTTTCCTTAATTCAAAATTTCCGTGCTGCGTTACTTGGCTTTGCGAACCTTGCGAATCATGATGTACGTGCCGGTGGGGCCGGGTACGGAGCCCTTGACCAGCAAAAGATTTTCGTCGTTATCGACTTTAACGACCTTCAAGTTTTTGGCGGTGACGCGGGCATTGCCCATGTGACCGGGAAAATGCTGGTTTTTCCACACGCGCGACGGGAAGGAACTGCCGCCAATGCCGCCAGGAGCGCGATGGAACATGGAGCCGTGGGTGGCGTCGCCGCCGGCATAGTGCCAGCGCTTGACGCCGCCGGCAAAGCCTTTGCCTTTGCTGACGCCGCTGACGTCGACGAGCTCGCCGGCTTTGAAATTTTCCACCAGCACGCGGTCGCCGACTTTGGTTTCGTCCTTGGATTCGTCGATGCGCACTTCTTGCAGAACTTTCATGGGCGCCGCGCCGGCTTTTTTGAAGTGGCCAGTCATAGCTTTATTGACGCGCTGGGGCTTGACGAATTCGACGAGACCGAGTTGCGCGGCTTCGTAGCCGTCGGTGGCAGAGGTGCGGCGTTGCACCACGACACAGGGGCCAGCTTGCAGAACGGTGCAGCCGACGAGGGTGCCATCGTCCTGGAAGACTTGGGTCATGCCCAGCTTGATTCCGATAATTCCGTTGACGGCCATTGCCTTTTTCTCTCTTCTGCTGCGACGTTGAAAGATTCTGCGGATTTTTATGGCGAACCCGTTAGAAGCTTTCTTCAGGGGTTAAAGCCTCTGCTTCCTAGGAAACAAAAACGTTACTTCGCGGTGTGGCCGAAAGCTTTGATTTCTACGTCCACGCCGGGCGGCAGATCGAGTTTCATGAGCGCGTCCACCGTGTCGGGAGTGGGCTCGAGAATATCAATCAGACGCTTGTGCGTGCGCATTTCAAACTGCTCACGCGACTTCTTGTCCACGTGCGGAGAACGGAGCACGGTCCAGCGATTGATGGTGGTGGGCAGAGGAATCGGCCCGGCCACGTCCGCGCCAGTGCGCTTAGCGGTATCCACAATTTCCTTGGTGGACTGGTCGAGAATGCGGTGGTCGTACGCCTTGAGGCGTATACGGATTTTGTCGCCCTGTCTCATAAATTATTCGATGATCTCCGTGACGGCTCCGGCGCCGACGGTGTGGCCGCCTTCGCGAATGGCGAAGCGCAAACCCTTTTCGAGCGCTACCGGGGTAATCAGCGTCACTTCGCAGCTCACGTTATCGCCCGGCATCACCATTTCCACCCCGGTCGGCAGCTTCACGTCGCCGGTCACGTCCGTGGTGCGGAAGTAGAACTGGGGACGGTAGCCAGTGAAAAACGGAGTGTGCCGCCCGCCTTCTTCCTTGGTCAACACATACGCTTCGGCTTTGAACTTGGTGTGCGGAGTGATCGAGCCCGGCTTGCAAACCACCTGCCCGCGCTCCACATCTTCTTTTTCCGTGCCGCGCAGCAGCAGACCCACGTTGTCGCCCGCCAGTCCTTCGTCCAGCAACTTGCGGAACATTTCCACGCCGGTGACTACTTTCTTCTGCGTCGGGCGGAAACCCACGATTTCGATTTCTTCGCCAACTTTTACTTTGCCGCGTTCCACGCGGCCAGTGACTACCGTGCCGCGGCCAGAAATGGAGAAAATATCTTCAATGGGCATGGCGAACGGCTTATCGATGTCCCGCACCGGTTGCGGCACATTCTTGTCCACTGCTTCCATCAACTCGTCGATCGCCTTTTCGTATTTCGCGTCGCCATTCAACGCCTGCAACGCCGAACCACGCACGATGGCAATGCTGTCGCCGGGAAACTGATAGCTCTTCAAGAGTTCGCGAACTTCCAGTTCCACGAGTTCCAGCAGTTCCGCATCTTCCACCATGTCGCACTTGTTCAGAAACACCACGATGGCCGGCACGCCGACCTGGCGAGCCAACAGAATGTGCTCACGGGTTTGCGGCATGGGGCCGTCGGTGGCCGCGACCACCAGAATCGCGCCATCCATCTGCGCCGCGCCGGTGATCATGTTCTTGATGTAGTCGGCGTGCCCGGGGCAATCCATGTGCGCGTAATGACGGTTCTGCGTTTCATACTCCACGTGCGAAACCGCGATAGTGATGCCGCGCTCGCGCTCTTCCGGCGCGTTATCGATGGAATCAAACGCGCGAAATTGCACCTTGGGATTGTGCTTGGACAGCACCTTCGTGATCGCCGCCGTCAACGTGGTTTTGCCGTGATCGATGTGACCGATGGTCCCAATGTTCACATGCGGCTTATTGCGTTCGAATTTCTCCTTAGCCATTGCTTGCTCCGCTCCTCAAATCAAAGTCTCGTTAAATTCCACTAAAAACTTGTTGCTAAATCCTTACGCGCGGGTGCTGCGACCTTTGTTCTTTTCGATAATTTCCTGTGCAATCGAATTCGGCGCTTCGGCATAGTGCGAAAAGTGCATGGTGAAGTTGGCGCGGCCCTGAGTGCGGCTGCGTAAATCCGTGGCATAGCCGAACATTTGCGCCAGCGGAACTTCCGCGCGGATCACATTCGCGCCAGCGCGATTTTCCGAACCCTGAATCGCGGAACGGCGGGCATTGAGATCGCCATAAACCGCGGCCATGTATTCTTCGGGAACCACTACTTCCACGCGCATGATTGGTTCCAACAGAACCGGCGAGGCTTTGTGACAAGCCTCTTTGAAGGCCATGGAACCGGCGATTTTGAAGGCCATTTCCGAACTGTCTACATCGTGGGCGCTGCCGTCAATCAGTACGGCGGCGACGTCCACCATGGTGAAGCCGGCCAAAATTCCATTGTCCAAAGCTTCGCGAATGCCCGCTTCGATGGGAGCGATAAATTCGCGCGGCACGGAGCCGCCAATAATCTTGTCGATGAACAGGAAGCGATGTTCCTTGTCGAACTTCCACTTGCCGGCCGGACCGCCGACAACTTCCTTGGCGAGCGCGTCCAGTTCGTCGGTGGACATGTCTTTCATGTTTTCGCGGCTGGAGCTGGGGATCGGATGGAGCTCGATCTTGCAGTGGCCGTATTGGCCGCGTCCGCCGGTCTGCTTGATGTATTTGCCTTCCGCAGTGGCTTTTTTGCGAATGGTTTCGCGATAAGCGACTTGCGGGCGACCGACGTTGGCCTGCACGTTGTATTCGCGCAGCATGCGGTCGACGATAATTTCGAGATGCAGTTCGCCCATGCCGGAGATCAGGGTTTGGCCGGTGTCGGGTTCGGTGGAAACGCGGAAGGTTGGATCTTCCTGCGCGAGGCGCTGCATGGCCACACCCAGTTTGTCCTGGTCGGCCTTGGTTTTCGGTTCGATGGCCACGGAGATTACCGGGGCGGGAAAATCGATGTTCTCGAGGATGACCGGCTTGGCTTCATCACACAAGGTGTCGCCGGTGTTGACGCTCTTGAGGCCGACGCAGGCGCAAATGTCACCGGCGTAGACGGTGTCGATTTCTTCGCGCTTGTTGGCATGCATCTGCAGCAAGCGGCTGATGCGCTCACGGGTGGCTTTTCCGGAATTGTAGACGTAGCTGCCAGACTTCAAGACACCGGAGTAGACGCGGATGTAGGTGACATGGCCGACGAAGGGGTCGGACATAATTTTGAAAGCCAGCGCGGAAAAGGGAGCATCGTCGGAAGCGCGGCGCAATTCCACTTCATCGGTGTTGGGATTGGTGCCCTCAAGCGGCGGCACATCCACGGGTGACGGCAGAAAATCGATAACGGCGTCGAGCAAGGGCTGAATGCCCTTATTCTTGAACGCCGAGCCGGCCAGCACCGGAACGATTTTGAGCGCCAGGGTGGACTTGCGGATAGACTTGCGCATTTCCTCGACAGAGAGGGTACCTTCGTTGAGGTATTTGTCGATCACTTCATCGTCGTGTTCGGCGACGTACTCGACGACCTTGTTGCGATGCTCGTCGTAAAACGCTTTATCGATGGCGGAACCCTTCAAAGCGGCGGCGACGTCGGGACGGGAGTCAACAAAAGCCTTATCCCACAATTTTTCGACCGGGAACTCTTCGAACTTTGCGCCGAGGGTTTCTTCTAGCCAAACCACTACTTTTTGTTCGAGGAAATCGATGATGCCGATGAAATTATCTTCGCGGCCAAGGGGAAACTGCAGCGGCACGGGATGAGCGCCGAGCCGGGCGCGAATGGTGCGAACCACGTGATCGAAGTCCGAGCCCATGCGGTCCATTTTGTTGACGAAGCAGATACGCGGGACGCGGTATTTATCGGCCTGGCGCCAGACGGTTTCGGATTGCGGCTGAACGCCGGCGACGGAGTCGAACACGCAGACTGCGCCGTCGAGCACGCGGAGAGAGCGTTCCACTTCAACCGTAAAGTCGACGTGGCCGGGGGTGTCGATAATGTTGACACGATATTTCTTTTCGTTACGCGTCCAGGATGCGGTGGTGGCAGCGCTAGTGATGGTGATGCCACGCTCGCGCTCCTGCTCCATCCAGTCCATGGTGGCGGTGCCTTCATCCACCGAACCGATCTTGTAGGTCACACCGGTATAGAAAAGGATGCGCTCCGTCGACGTGGTCTTACCGGCGTCGATATGCGCCATGATGCCGATGTTGCGAGTGTCTTCGAGTTTGAATGCCCTGCTCATTTTTCCTTGTTCAGGCCCTGGTTTTACCGAAACTTGTCTTACAGACTCGCGTTTCTCGATTCCTTGTTGCTGCGTTACTTCCTGTGGCGATAATTCGTTTACTGGCACGGTGCTACTTCCTGAAAATCCCGCCGAAAATTACCAGCGGTAGTGGGCGAACGCTTTGTTGGCTTCGGCCATGCGGTGCACGTCTTCTTTCTTTTTCATGGCGCCGCCACGGGAGTTCGAAGCGTCGATCAATTCGTCGGCGAGCCTGTCGACCATGGTGCGGCCGGAACGCTCGCGCGAATATTGCAGCAGCCAGCGAATGGCCAGCGACTGGCGGCGGAAGGGATTCACTTCCACGGGAACCTGGTAATTGGCGCCGCCGACGCGCCGGGTCTTGACTTCGAGCAAGGGCTTCACGTTTTCGACGGCCTTGTTGAAAATTTTCAGCGCGTCGTCGTTGGTCTTCTTAGCGACCTGATCCATGGCGCCGTAGAAGGCCCGCTGCGCAGTGGACTTCTTGCCTTCCCACATCATGGAGCAGATGAACTTGTCCACGAGGGGGCTGTCATACACCGGATCGCTGGCCTGGGCCCTGCGAGTAACGAATCCTTTGCGTGGCATTGCTGGTATAGCTCCTTCAAAAAAATCGCGATCGAACTTTAAATTTGCTGCGACTTGTTGATTGCTGATTACTTGGTCTGGCCGGCCTTGGGACGCTTGGCGCCGTACTTCGAGCGGCCCTGCTTGCGATTTTCGACGCCGGCGGCGTCAAGCGTGCCGCGCACGATGTGATAACGGACTCCCGGGAGATCTTTGACGCGGCCGCCGCGCACGAGGACGATGGAGTGTTCCTGGAGGTTATGGCCGACGCCGGGAATGTAGGTGGTGACTTCGACGGAATTGGTCAAGCGCACGCGCGCAACTTTGCGCAACGCGGAGTTGGGTTTCTTGGGCGTCTGGGTGTAGACGCGAATACACACGCCGCGCTTTTCCGGGCAGCCCATGAGCGCGGGAGACTTGGTTTTTACGAGGACCTGTTCGCGGCCCATACGTACTAGTTGCGAAAACGTCGGCATAGTCTATCCCTCAATGGCGCGCACAAATTTTCCGCGGCTCTCGCAAGGCGCGCAGACAAAAATGCGCGAGAGCGCGTGCAATGCTGAAAGGTCTACTGCGAATCCGGAGATACCAGCAAGAAACCCCGTACGCACTCCAAGAGGCGGACGATCGCTCTTGGCTTCGATTCGGAGAGGCTTACTCGGCTTTGCGGGACTGGCGTCCCATTCCGGCCGCTCTTCTGTCCCATTCCGTCGTGCACTGTTCCGGGACTGAAGATAAATCCTTCCAACCACGGCCGCCTACAGCGGCCGCCCCCATCGGGAGAAAGTTATCCCGACAAACCAACGAAGTATAAGGAAGAAATGACACAGTGTCAAATGTCTTCGAAACAGGGTAGTGGGTCAGTTTGAAATCGTGTGGAAATCAATAGCCCTTGCGTGCCGCTGTGCTTATGCGATTATGAGGGCATGCCGAAGAAAAAAGCCAAAAAGAAGCGAAAGCCTGCGCAAAAAACCGCCAAGCCTGACACCAACCAAATCGCCTTCCGCGTTTTGAATGAGATCACTAAAAAATAGCCAGTGGTTGGCGTTGTTGTAGAGGCGTCCTTGCGCGGGATAAAAATTGTACCGCTTGCCCATACAGTGGGCCATTAACCGCATCTGATGTGATATGCATGATGTCTTCTAATGGACCTAGTTTGCTCGTCCATTCGCCCGATTCGAGCTGAAGCGCAGCGTGCGTTGGGACCAACAAACCGCCAACCTGATTCGCAAAAAGGGCGATCTTTTCGACGCCATCTTCCAAGCTACTATCGGCGCACGGTGTAAACCCTTTTGTTCCGAAGGCTTGGATAAATGCCTGTATAGACTCTTCGAGGGGCACGCCCCGTGGCCAGTATGCTGATCCGGGTAACGGGCTAGGCCACCACCATCGGGAACTGTCCCCGACAGCCCAAGCGATACAGTTGTATCCGTTATGTCGCGGACTGGTTACAACGCAATTAGCGTCGTTGAGGTTTGGAAGCTCTCGGACTGACCAACTACCAGGCATAGCCTTCAGATGCAGCCCAGTCTAACCAAGAGCGCGCCATTCTGACGAGATTGCCGGAGTCATCTTCGGAGACCGGATTAACTCCGGTGAGCGCTTGCAACGCCCAAGACCAATGATCCGGATTGTTACCTTCAGCGGCTAACCTTGAAATAATAAAAGGGATCGCCTTAGG
>DATCOK010000657.1:0-4566 GCA_036564765.1 Candidatus Acidiferrum sp.
GGTACACATGCCGTCGCACATTTATTCACGCGTGGGAGATTTTGACGCGGCGGTGAAGAGCAATGAAGCGGCCGCGACGGTAGACCGCGGGTACATCCAAGCAAGCGGGATGAAAGGTGGTGTGTATCCGGCGATGTATTACAGCCACAACCTGCACTTTCTGGCCTATGCCGCGATGGAAGAGGGGAATTTTGCGAAGGCGTTGAACGCCGCCAAGGTACTGGAAGAAAATATTCGCACGCAGGCAAGCGACATGGCCGAAGACATGACGGCGCCATTCAGCGCGTACCACATGGAGGTGCTGGTGCGTTTTAACCGTTGGGAAGAGATTCTCGCGCTGCCGCAACCTAAGTCCACGACCGTAGTGGTGACCAAGATGTGGCATTACGCGCGCGGCGTGGCGTTCGCGGCGACGGGAAAGATCGACGAAGCGGCGAAGGAACAGAAAGAGTTGGAGGGCGGGTTGGAGGCGATTCCGGACAAGGTGGTCGCGGGCTTCACGCCTGCAAAAACAATTCTACAATTGGCGGATACCGCGCTTTCGGCGCGCATTGCGGACGCGCGAAGAGACGGAAAGGCATCCGTCGAAATGTGGCGCCAGGCCGCGGCTATGGAAGACCAGCTGGCGTATGACGAGCCGCCGGATTGGTATTACCCGGTGCGCGAATCGCTGGGAGGAGTGCTGTTGAGGAATGGCAAGCCCGAGGAAGCCGAAACGATTTTTCGCGAAGCGCTACAGCGTAACCCACGGAATGCGCGTTCGCTTTTTGGTTTGTGGCACAGCCTGGAGGCACAGAAGAGAAATACCGAGGCGGAGTGGGCGAAGCGGCAATTCGAAGAGGCCTGGAAGAACGCGGATATCAAACTACGCGTGGAAGATTTGTGATCTAAACTGGTTTCGCGATTTGCGGCTACTTGCTGACGGCTTGGCGTTTGTTGATGAAGTCGATGATGTCCTGGGTGGAGGTGCCGGGGAGGAAGATTTCGGCGATGCCGGATTTTTTTAGGGCGGGGATGTCGGCTTCGGGGATTATGCCGCCGACGAGGACCGTTACGTCGTCCATGCCTTTGGATTTGAGCAGAGCCATGAGTTGCGGACAGATGGTGTTGTGCGCGCCGGAGAGAATGGAGAGGCCGATGACGTCGACATCTTCCTGGATGGCGGCGGAGGCGATCATTTCGGGGGTCTGACGCAGACCGGTGTAGATCACTTCCATGCCGGCGTCGCGCAGGGCGCGAGCGATGATTTTTGCGCCGCGGTCGTGGCCGTCGAGACCGGGCTTGGCGATGAGCACGCGAATTTTTTTAGTGGGCATGGTTAGAAAGAGTTTCCATCTGCGTGTTCAACGGTAGTCGCGGCGCGCATTACGTGATGGCCACTTCTTCGTAGGTGCCGAAAACGTCGCGCAACGCTTCGCAGATCTCGCCGAGGGTGGCGTAGCTTTTCACCGTGTCGTAGATGAAGGGCATCAGATTTTCCTGGCCGCGGGCGGCGGTGCGCAGGGAGTTGAGGCGGCGGTCGACTTCGGCCTGGGAGCGGTCGGCGCGCAATTTGGTGAGGCGTTCAGCCTGGCGGTGGGCCACGGTTTCGTCAATCTGCAGAATCTCCAGGTGGTTTTCCTTGGTGACGTAGTCGTTGACGCCCACCACGATTTTTTCCTTGCGATCCACTTCCATCTGGTAGCGGTAAGAGGCTTCGGCAATTTCGCGTTGCGGGTAGCTACGCTCGATGGCGGGGACCATGCCGCCCATGGCGTCGATTTTGTGGATGTAATCCCACGCGCCGCGCTCGACTTCGTTGGTGAGCGTTTCGACGAAATAGGAGCCGCCGAGCGGATCCACAGTGTTGGCGACACCTGTCTCGTGCGCGATGATCTGCTGGGTGCGGAGCGCGAGGGTAGCGGCGAATTCGGTGGGCAGCGCCCAGGCTTCATCGAGCGAATTGGTGTGCAGCGATTGGGTGCCACCGATGACCGCGGCTAACGCCTGGATGGCGGTGCGCACGACGTTGTTGTAGGGCTGCTGCGCGGTGAGTGAGCAACCGGCAGTCTGGCTATGGAAACGCAGTGCCCAGGAGCGTGGATTCTTGGATTTGTAGCGCTCCACCATGGCTTGGTGCCAGATGCGTCGCGCGGCGCGGTACTTAGCGATCTCTTCGAAGAAATCGTTGTGGGCGTTGAAGAAAAAGGAGAGCTGCGGGACGAAGGCGTCGACGTCCATGCCGCGGCGCATGCCCCATTCCACGTATTCGAGGCCATCGCGCAACGTGAAGGCCAGTTCCTGGATGGCTGTCGAGCCGGCTTCGCGAATGTGGTAGCCGCTGATGGAGATGGGATTGAACTTGGGAGTATTTTTGACGCCGAATTCGAAGGTGTCGATGACCAGGCGCATCGACGGCTCGGGCGGATAGATGTATTCCTTCTGCGCGATGTATTCCTTGAGGATGTCGTTCTGCAGCGTGCCAGAAAGTTTTTTCCAGTCGGCGCCCTGTTTTTCCGCGACGGCCAGGTACATAGCCCAGATGATGGCCGCGGGCGAGTTGATGGTCATGGAGGTGGTGACGTTGGCTAGAGGAATCTTATCGAAGAGCACTTCCATATCGGCGAGGGAACTGATGGCCACGCCGCATTTGCCGACTTCGCCTTCTGAAAGAGCGTGGTCGGAGTCGTAGCCCATGAGCGTGGGCAGATCGAAGGCGGTGGAGAGGCCGGTCTGGCCTTGCGCGAGGAGATAGCGGAAGCGCGCGTTGGTGTCCTCGGCGGTGCCGAAGCCTGCGAACTGGCGCATGGTCCAGAGACGGCCGCGGTGCATGGTGGAGTGAATGCCACGGGTATAGGGCGGCTCGCCCGGTTGGCCTAAGTCCTTTTCGGAACTCCAGCCGGGGAGGTCGGCTTCGGTGTAGAGCCGGCGAATCGGGTGGCCGGAAATCGTGGTGAATTCGGCGCGGCGCTCGGGATTTTTTTCGAGCGTGAGTTTGACGGTGTTTTCTTGCCAGGCTTTTTCCTGAGGAGAGGGCCGGCGCGGAGAAACGGGTTCCTTAGGGGGCGCGACTGAGGTCTGGACTCTTGATTTTTCCGTCATGCCGTGGCGGCTCCCGTACATGCAGCTGAAAAAGCGATGCAAACAACGCAGGGATTAATGCTATGCGAAAGGGTGAAGCGGGGCAATAGCAGGGAGGCCCAGGTGACTGCCGGGTTTCCAAAGGCAGTACGATTGATCGCAACAGGCACTGCGAATCACATGGGTTTGTAGCCGACGACTACACCGTTGGCGCCGGCGGCTTCAAACCACACGACGCGGATGTCGTGGAAGCCGGTGTCGTTCAGCCAGGCGGTGTACTCCTGCGGCGTGTAATTTCTTCCGCCCACGGTTTCGATCAGCATGTTCAGGCTCATGAGCGCGGCCGAGGCGGGACCGGTCTTTTCATCGTTGACGAGCAGTTCGCTGATGACGATTGCGCCGCCGGCGGGCAATGCCGCAAGGCATTTTTTGAGAATGGCGCGGTTATCAGCTTCACTCCAGTCGTGCATGATCATGGAGAGTAGAATCACGTCGTGGCCAGCGGGGAATTCCGCATCGCGAAAGAAGTCGCCGGGATAGGTGGCGATGCGGTCAACCAGTCCGGCGTCAGTAATATTTTTCGCGGCAATTTCGGTGACGAAGGGGAGATCGTACACCGCCGACGACAGGTGCGGGAAGCGGCGGCATAGTTCGATGTCGAAGGCTCCGGAGCCGCCGCCGACGTCTAGAACTTTACGGAAACGGGAAAAGTCCACGGCTTCGCCGAGTGCTCGCGCCGTAAACGTTGAGATGGAATGCATGGCTTGCCAGAAGGTGCTCATCATGGCGGGGTCGGCGCCCTCAAAGAGCGACTTCTGCTTGTCGGGATCCCAGGTGGTGGGCTTGTTGGTGCGCACGGCGTCGGGCAACTTGTCCCATCCGGCGTAGAGGCGTTGATTGAGCATAGTGACGAACCCGCCGAAGTAATAGCGCGCGTTGCGCGACAAAAATGTTTCAGACAGCGGGCTGTTGCGATAGCGCCCGGTCTCGGAATCCCGTTCGAGCAGGCCCAAGCCGGCGCAACCGGTCAGCAGCATTTCCGCGGGACGCTCCTCGATATTGAACCAGTCCGCCATTTCGCGAGCGTTCATAGGCGAAGTGGACAGATGCGTGAATAGGGACATGTCCACAGCGGTGGAGAGCGTTTTGAAGGCCCAGAATGCCGTGGCGAGTTGCATGAGCGGAACAGGTGAGAGTTCGGCCGGATTCACGGCGCTGGATTGAGAAGTTGCACTCATGGGAACCTCCGTTAGGCGGGATGGCGGCTTGGTGGCGCTCACTATACATGATTCACGGTTGTGCCCGACTATGCGGTTGCGAAACGTGAAGTGCCCGGGACGGCAGAATCTTTCGGGTGCGTGGCGGATTGCTGGGAGGACTGTGATAAGAAATCCCCATCCTACGAAATCTAGGGTGGGGCAACCTGGTATTTAGATTTTGTCGCTAATGGGAAAGTTAGTCGGAGCGCAGGGCTTGCATCACGTCGATGCGGGCGGCGCGAGCTGC
>DATCOK010000658.1:0-2516 GCA_036564765.1 Candidatus Acidiferrum sp.
TCCGTGGTCTTCGCGGCGTGGATTGTCGGCGCGATACTTTCCATTTTCGGCGCGCTCTCTTTCGCGGAACTGGGCGCCGCGATTCCCGAAGCCGGCGGCGAGTACGCCTATTTGCGGCGGGCATTCGGTCCGGTATGGGGATTTCTGTTTGGCTGGATGCACTCCATCGTCGGACGGCCTAGCTCGCTTGCCTCCATCGCCGCCGGCATGATGCGTTTCGTCGGCTTCCTGATTCCCGCAGTAGCCACGCCACTTTTCACAGTACATATGGGCGGGCTGGGCGGCTGGATGGCGCCTTACGATTTTGTCCTTACCTGGGCGCAGCCGCTCGCGGTGTTGTGGCTGGCGTTGATGACCGGTGTGAATTATCTCGGCGTCCGGCTGGGCGGTGCGGTGCAGGTATTTCTCACTGCCATCAAAATCACGTCAGTGGTCATCGTGATTGGAGTGGCGTTTTTTGCGCCGACCGGTCCTCCGCATGCGCCCGATCCACTCTGGCCGGCCGCGGGAGACAGCGTCGGAATGATTTTCGCCGCGTTTCTCGCCACCCTTGCGGCGGCGCTGTGGGCCTACGACGGTTGGGAAGACTTGAACCTGGTGGGCTCGGAAGTGGCCGACCCAGAGAGAAATTTTCCGCGGGCGCTGGTCGGCGGCGTGGGATTTGTCGCGATCATTTACTTATTGTTCAGCGCCGCCTGTTTGAAGGTGTTGCCATTCGACTCGGTTGCAGGCTCGCAACATATCGCCTCCGACGTGGTGGAGCACGTCATCGGGCGCGGCGCGGCGATGTGGATTACCTTGGCGATGGCTATTTCGGCGCTCGGTTCCATGAACTCTTCGGTGTTGAGCGGCGCGCGCGTGGGCTACGCCATGGCCCGCGATGGGATATTTTTCAAAATTGTCGGCGGCATTCACCCGAAGTTTCGCACGCCGGGCCGCGCGCTGATCTTTCAGGGCGTGCTGGCTTCGCTCATGGCGCTGAGCGGCACGTTTGAGGAACTCACTAATCTTTTTATTTTTGCCGGATGGATTTTCTACGGCTTCGCGGTGGTCGCGCTATTTCGCATGCGCCGCACCGAACCGGATCTCCCGCGGCCGTATCGCTGCTGGGGCTATCCGTGGGTGCCGGGCATTTTTGTTGCCGGGGCACTGGCGCTGACCATCAATATATGGGTACAGCGGCCCGGGCGGTCCACGATCGGGCTGCTGCTCATTTTCGCGGGATTGCCATTCTATAAAATGTGGACAAACCGGAGACTAGGCGCGGTGTTGAGCGACTGAGGCGGAGGAGCTTGCGCCCGATGGATTGACCTTGCGGAACGCACACATCGCTTCCTCGCCGACCACAATTGAAGGATGTAGAATTTTGGCCAGGGCTTCCACGCCGGTGACGAGCCGCGGGCCTGGGCGCGAGGCGTAGCTATTCGCCTCGAAGGCGTAGACCCGGCCATCGCGCACCGCGGGAATCGCATCCCAGCCCGCGGGAAATTTCAACGCTGCGTATTCCTGGGCGGCCTGTTTCGCGTCGTAGCCACACGGCGCGAGCACGATCACTTCGGGAGCTGCCGCGACCAGATCTTTGGACTCGATTCTGAAGGACGGTTCGCCCAGCTTTCCAAAGACATCTTCGCCGCCGGCGAGGGCGATCATTTCGGGAACCCAGTGGCCGCCCACGTAGAAAGGATCAAGCCATTCGAGGAACGCGACACGCGAGCGTTTTGTTTTTTGGTCGATCTGCTCTTTGACGATCTGCAAACGAGACTCGGTTTGCGCCAAAAGATTCTGCGCAGCACTTTCGCGCGCAGTTGCTTCCCCGACCTGCGAAATATCGCGCCACACGTCGGTTAAATTTCGCGGGTTTAAAGAGAGCACTTTGGGCTGGTAATCAAAGCCTGCCAGCACTCCGGCCAAGTCATGGGGAGAGGCCGCGCACACCAGGCACAAGTCCTGCGTAACGATTAAATCAGGCGCAAGCTCGCGCAGCAGTTCACCATCGACGGTGTAGACACTTTCGCCACGCTCGACGAAGGCACGCACCATGCGATCAATTTCCGCGGAGGCGGTGCCGGGGGGGATGCGCGAATGAATCACCACGCGGCGTTCTTTCACCAAAAGGGGAAAATCGCAATCATGGCTGACACCTACAATTTCGGCGTCCAGTCCCAAGGCGAAAAGCATCTCGGTGGCCGAAGGTAGCAATGAAACAATCCGCATGCGAAAACTCTACCACACGCGGAATCGCCTATTTGTACAGGAGGTATTTCACGCGAACCTTTTCGAAATCCGCGAGGTCCCTAGTCCAGCCCTGGATAATCTCTCGCGCCGCGACGCCTTGCTGCAGCTCGATGATAGTCTCGGCGTTGCCCGTCAACAATAGAAGTTTGGTTACGTCAAACTGCGCGGGATACCGTTCCTTCAGTTCTGCGGCAATCTCGATGCCCATGCTCATTGAGCGGACTGCGCGTTTATCAGACACACGGATCGAAACGCCTCCGCATTTTTGCCCAGCATAGAGT
>DATCOK010000659.1:0-3880 GCA_036564765.1 Candidatus Acidiferrum sp.
GTAAACACCAGCACGCGCGCGTCCGGTTGCAGGCGCAGTTGAACCTCCGAACCGCCGCCGACCATGCGCAGCAGTAGCGCGTCCGCCCACTGCGCCAGGACCACGCCCGCCACACTTCCCAGCAACGCCAGCAACAGCGTCTCGGTGAGCAGTTGCCGGATCAAACGCCAGCGGTTCGCGCCCATCGCCCGACGCATCACGAACTCCTTCTGTCGCGCCGCACCCCGCGCCAGCAGCAAATTGGCCACGTTGGCGCAGGCGATCAGCAGCACCAGACCCACCATCGCCATCAGCAGCTTCAGCGGCTGGCCGAATTCGTACTTGAGCGTTGATGTTCCTCGCGCGCCAGATTGCACCGCCAGCCTTTGATTGAGCGCAGCCCGGCGATCTTCCGGCGAAAGCGTTACAGAACCTTCCTCCAGCATGTTTTTGAAATCGACATTCGTTGCCGCCGACGCCTGTGCCATTGTCGTCCCCGGCTTGAGCCGCCCAATCACCTGCAGCCACATATACTCGTTCACCACCCGTTGTGGCGAAGGAGTCAGGTAATCCATTCCTGGATAAATGGACTGCTGCATCATTGCCGGTATCCACAAGTCTGGCGACTCACCCACCGTTTCGCCGAAAAAGCCCGGCGGCGTCACGCCCACAATTTCAAACGAGGTGTCGTGAATCTGCACCGCCTGCCCCAGCATCGCCGGACTCAGGTTGAAGCGTGACTTCCAGAAGGCGTAACTCGCCACCGTGATGGGTGCTCCGCCCCGTGCCCGATCCACTTCGCGGTCAAACGTGCGCCCTGCCGCCGGCTGAATTCCCAGGGTCTCAAAATAATCGCCAGTCACCAGTCGCACCCGCGCACTCTGCTTCTGCGGGTGTGCCGCCCTCGGGGTGCCGGATAACGTGATTTCCAGCTCCGGCATGCTGCCGTCCGCCGCAAACATGTGCGAGAACGACACATTGTGATCTCGCAGATATTCGAATTCCACATACGAAAGCAGCGAGCGGTCGCCAGTTTCACTTCCGAACCGAAATCCGTGTTCGTCCGGATTGGTCAGCAACGCGAGCTGTTCTGGGTGTGAAACCGGCAGCGAACGCAACAGGATGGAGTCCATCACGCTGAAGATCGCGGTATTTGCGCCGATCCCCAGCGCCAGCGTCAGGATCGCCACCAGGGTGAACCCCGGAGTTTTGCCCAGCGAGCGGGCCGCGTAGCGCAAATCCTGCCAGAAATTCTGCACATCTCACCTCCGCACACAATTCTGACTATGCTGCACGCATGCCACAGACCGAAGCACCTACCCAACGGGCTCTGAAATCAAAGCACTTGGAAATTCGCAAACGGCGCACTACAGAGCGAATGGTCGTTTATGGGATTGCGCTGTTTCTATACTGAACGGAACGGCTCGCCACAACCGCCGCCATTCCCCACAAACTCGGCCTTCGTTTTACGCCGCTTGTCGCGAATTTTGGCGTGAAGGCATCCAACCAGTTAGAATAAGATGAACGTACTTACATTGCTGTAGCGCATCCTGGCTTGTATCTGTCTGTTCGGAGCTGCGCGCACAAACCGTCAGGAAACGGCGAACCACTACATGGAAGCAGCTCAAATACTGGACCGCGTTGTCGCGCGATTTATCGGCACCAAGCACGAGCGCGACGTCAAAAAATTGCAGCCCCTCATCGCCGCCATCAACGCGCGCGAAGCCGAAGTAAAAGCCCTTTCCAACGAAGACCTCAAGCTGCGCTTCGCCGAACTGGCCAGCCAGGTCCAGGAAAAGCTGAAAGACGCCGATCCCGCCGAGCCCACTTTCCGTGAATTGATGCAGCAGGCCTTCGAGCCCGCCATCGTCCCCGCTTTCGCGCTCGTCCGCGAAGCCGGTTGGCGCTTCCTGAGCATGCGCCACTTCGATGTGCAACTCATCGGCGGCATGGTTTTGCATGAAGGCAAAATCGCCGAAATGAAAACCGGCGAAGGCAAAACCCTCGTCGCCACCCTTCCCGCTTGCCTGAACGCGCTCGCCGGGCGCGGTGTGCACATCGTCACCGTCAACGATTACCTCGCCCGCCGCGACGCCGAATGGATGAGCCCGCTCTATCGCTCTCTCGGCTTGAGCGTCGGCGTCATCGTCCACGACCTCGACGATGAACAGCGCCGCGCCGCCTATCGCGCCGACATCACCTACGGCACCAATAACGAATTTGGCTTCGACTATCTCCGCGACAATATGAAGTATGACCTCGCCAATTGCGTCCAGCGCGGCCACCACTTCGCCATCGTCGATGAGGTTGACTCTATCTTGATCGACGAAGCGCGCACTCCGCTGATCATCTCCGGCCCTTCCGAAGAGTCCACCGACAAGTACGCCAAGATCGACAAAATTATTCCCAAGTTGATCCAGGACATCGACTACACCATCGACGAAAAGCACCGCCAGGCCACGCTCACCGAAGAAGGTTTCAACAAGTGCGAGCGTTTGCTGGGTCTCAGCAACATGTCCGATCCCGCCAACATCGAAATCATGCACCACGTGTATCAGGCCCTGCGGGCGCACTCTCTCTACAAGATCGACGTCGACTACGTGAACAAAGACGGCGAAATCATCATCGTCGATGAATTTACCGGCCGCCAGATGCCCGGCCGCCGCTGGTCCGACGGTTTGCACCAGGCCGTGGAAGCCAAGGAAGGCGTCAAGATCGAGCGCGAGAACCAGACCCTCGCCACCATCACCTTCCAGAACTATTTCCGCATGTACAAAAAATTGTCGGGCATGACCGGCACCGCGGAAACCGAAGCGGCGGAGTTCGGCAAAATCTACAACCTCGATGTGGTGGTGATTCCCACCAACCGCAATCTGATTCGCAAAGAATATCCCGACGTCGTCTACCGCACCGAAAAAGAAAAGTTTATCGCCGTGGTCAACGGCATCATGCAGGAAGACGACACCTTCGCTAACGGCATTCGCCACTATCACGAGCGCGGCCAGCCTGTACTGGTCGGTACCATCTCCATCGAAAAATCCGAAAGTATCGCGGCCTTACTGAAAGCCGCCAAAATTCCCCACGAAGTGCTGAACGCCAAGCAACACGAACGCGAATCGCGCATCGTGGCCCAAGCCGGACGCAAAGGCGCCGTCACCGTGGCCACTAACATGGCCGGCCGCGGCACGGACATTCTGCTCGGTGGCAATCCCGAGCAAATGACCCGCGACTATTTTCTGAAAAACAAAATGGCCATGCCCTACGCCGCCGCTCCCGCGGTAATTGGCGGAGACAGTTCGCCCGATGGCGTGGCCCAGCCCATTTCGCCGATGGTGCTCTTCCAGCACGAAGGCAAAATCTTTCAGGTCCCCGCCGACCAGTGGAAACCGGTCTACACGCAGTTCGCCGACCAGTGTAAAGCGGAGCACGACGAAGTCGTCGCCCTCGGCGGCCTGCACATTCTTGGCACCGAACGCCATGAAGCCCGCCGCATCGACAATCAGTTGCGCGGACGCGCCGGCCGCCAGGGCGACCCCGGCTCCTCGCGCTTTTTTCTCTCTCTCGAAGACGACTTGATGCGCATCTTCGGCGGCGAGCGTGTCAAAGCCCTGATGTTCCGCCTGGGCATGACCGAAGGCGTGCCCATCGAGTCCGGCTTGATCTCGCGCCGCATCGAGAACGCGCAAAAATCCGTGGAAGCCCAGAACTTCGACGCCCGCAAACATCTTCTCGAATACGACGATGTGATGAACAAGCAGCGCGAAACCATTTATGGCATTCGCCGCTCCGCCCTCGAAGGCAAAGACCAGCGCGATTACGTTCTGGGCATTGCCGAAGATGTCGCGCGCGAACTGGTCGACACCTTCTGCCCCCGCGAGCAGCATCCTGATCAGTGGAACAC
>DATCOK010000660.1:0-8101 GCA_036564765.1 Candidatus Acidiferrum sp.
CGAAGTCGCGCAGGACCGCCTCAGGGAGAAAGCGCTCTTTCACCGGTTGGGTGTGGCCACCACGGAATTTGCTCCGGTAAGTAACTCGAAAACTCTTGACGCCGGAATCAGGAAACTCGGATTTCCTTCCGTGCTGAAGACCTGTCGTTTGGGTTACGACGGGAAGGGTCAGTGGATGCTCCGCAATGACGCGGACGTAGCGAACGCTAAAATTTCACTCGGTGAAGAGCTTGGCGGCACGAATTCGAATGGATCCGATCCGTCGCAGAAACAGCCAGCATTTATCGTGGAACGCTTCGTCTCCTTTTCGCGCGAACTCTCGATCCTTGCCGTGCGCGGTCGCGACGGCGAGGTGGCCTTCTACCCGCTAGTGGAAAACCGCCATCATGGTGGCATCTTGCGGTTATCGCTGGGCCCCGCGCCCGCTCTCGACTCCGCGATTCAAAGCGAAGCTGAAATTATCGCACGCCGCGTGCTGGAAGCGCTCGACTACGTAGGCGTGCTCGCCATCGAGTTTTTCGAATGTCAGGGCCGGCTGCTCGCCAATGAGATGGCTCCTCGCGTCCACAATTCAGGCCACTGGACCATCGAGGGCGCGGTAACCAGCCAGTTCGAAAATCACCTGCGAGCCATTCTTGGCTTGCCGCTGGGCTCTACCGCAGCGCCAGGCTTTGCGGCGATGTTGAATTTGATCGGTGACACGCCTTCGACGCCTGACGTGCTCGCCATCCCCGGAGCGCACTTGCATCTTTACGGCAAGTCTCCGCGCACCGGCCGAAAGCTCGGGCACGTCACGCTTTGTGCCGACACGTTTGAACGCCTGTCGGCCAATCTGCGCGGGCTTCCAGAGTACTTCCAACAGCCCCAGTTCTGCTTGCAAACCCCCAGCGTTGGCCAAGCGAGTTCCACACAATCCCACTCGGCCGGAACACGCGTTTCAGGGACGCCAACAGCGGTTCAAAACCGCCGAAACTGAGCTGGTTGCTGCCCTTCTCACCGGGATGCTAGGATTCCTTAGCCTCATGTCCCCCCAAACACTGTCACCTCCCAAGGTAGGCATTCCTTGGCGCACGTCCGCCGAGGAAGCCACGGTCAATCTGGCTAAGATAAAAAACTACCAGGACGCCGTCACCGCGGCGGGCGGCGAACCGGTGCTGCTTTCGCTGCAGCATCCGGCGAAGCTGGCAGAAACGCTTCCTACCCTGGACGCCTTCGTCCTGCCTGGCAGCCCCGCCGATGTGAATCCCGCCGAGTACGCATCCGTAAATCGCGGGAAATCTGAACCGGCTGACATCCCGCGTGAAGAGACCGACCGCGCTATTCTGAAGCACGCTTTCAGCGAGAAAAAGCCGGTGCTCGCCATCTGCTACGGTTGCCAGCTTCTGAACGTCTATCTCGGCGGCACGTTGATCCAGGACCTCCAAGAAGAGACGGACACTCCCATTGCCCACACCCGGCACGATATCGTTCCCGAGCCGGAAGCCGATCCTGTTCACCCGGCGGAATTCGATCAGAACAGCAAGCTCGCAAAGATTGCGGCGGGAACCGAAGGCTCCATTAACAGCTCTCATCACCAGGCGGTCGAGCGTGTTGGCAAAAATCTGCAAGTTACCGCGCACGCGCCAGACGGCACGATCGAAGCGATTGAGTGGACGGGTGATTCGAACTGGATCATCGGGGTGCAGTGGCACCCCGAGCGTATGTTCGGCGATGCTTTTTCTGAGAAATTGTTCTGCGAGTTTATCAGTGCGGCGAATCAGTCTCGTGGTGTTTCCGCGCACAACGAGTAGCGCACTGCTGCGGATACGCCAGCGCTCGACGCTCGAAATTCCGGTCTGAGGGCAAGGCAAAATGGTTTCGACTAAAGTTTTGGGGGACGGATGATTTCATTGGCGGGAAAAGCGGCATTGATTACCGGGGGCTCGCGGGGAATCGGAGCGGCTGCGGTAAAGCTCTTCGCGCAGGCCGGCGCGGATGTGGTTTTCAATTACAACAAGGCGAAAGAGCCAGCACTGCAAGTGGAAACCGACGCTCGCAAACACGGCACCCGCGTCGAAGCGTTCAAAGCCGATGTCGGCCGACACGCGGACAACAAAAAGTTGGTCGAATTCACAATAGAACGGTTGGGTCGTCTCGACATTCTCGTCCCTAACGCTGGTGTCTGGAATACCGACGATCTGCCCATTGAGAAAATGTCCGAGAAGCAGTGGGACGACATGATTCGCGTCAATCTCACCAGCGTGTACTCGGTCATTCACTTCGCCGTGCCACAGATGATCAAGCAGAAGTCCGGCAAAATTATTCCCGTCAGTTCAACGGCCGGCCAGCGAGGCGAATCGCTACACACTCACTACGGCGCGTCGAAAGGCGGCATCATCAGTCTGACCAAAGGCCTTGCGAGCGAACTCGCGCGCCATAACATCCTCGTGAATTCCGTGGCGCCTGGTTGGGTCGCAACAGACATGTCCAATGCCGTGCTCGACAGCAAGGCCGGGCAAAAGATGGTTGCTGCCGCCATTCCCCTCGGCCGTGCGGCTACCGCCGAGGAAGTTGCCGGTCCGATTCTGTTTCTGGCCTCCGACCTGGCCAACTTCATGACCGGCGAGATCATCAATGTTAATGGAGGATCGGTCTTGTGCGGCTGAAGTGGTCCCGCGTTGATTTGCTTATTCGTTGCGGTGGCTTAATGCTGAGCGCCATCCTTCTTTTTATCACGCCGCTTTTTGTCTCGACCGCCTCAGCCCAAAATCCGGACACGATGCTGCCGGAGCAAAATGTCGCCAAAGCGCGCCAGATCCTGAATCAGCTGATCGATGCTTTGGGTGGTCCTGCGTATCTCGAGGCTCGCGAACGCGAATGCGACGGGCGCCGCGCACAGTTTGGCCACAATGGCGAGTTGACCGGCTTCATCGATTTCAAGGATTTCTGGCGCTATCCCGACAAGCACCGCACCGACTACTCGAAGAAACGCAATGTCATCGACATGTTCAACGGCAATCAGGGTTGGACGATGGATCGGGGCGGCGTCAGCGAAGAACCGGCTGGCGCGATTTCGGACTTTCAGAAACTTGTGCAATTGAGTCCGGACAACCTCCTGCGTAATCGTCTGAAAGATCCGAGTCTGAATATTACTTATGCCGGGCAGGATATTATCGACATGCGTCCCGTCGATTGGTTGGAAGTTACCGATGGGCAACGCACCTTGCGGCTCGGCATTGATCGCACTTCGCATTTGCTGCTTCACAGCGTGGTCAATGCCATCAACGAAGAGACTCAGGAACGCACGCAGGAAACTACCATCTACACCAACTACCAGCGCAAAGATGGCGTGATGGTGGCGCTGCAAATCTCACGTGAGCGTGACGGCAAACGTTTCTATCAGGCGTTCTACGACACCTGCTCCTTTAATCCGCACCTGCCCGAAGACACCTTCACGCAGGCGGCCCTCGAAAAACGCTACGCGGAAGTTGGCAATAAGAAAGACCGCGAGAAATATAAGAACGCCAAGAACTGACCAGTAGTTCCTCAGACGTTTTACGCTCTGAATCACGTTCATTGTTTCCATTCGGCGACCTAGGCGCAATTTTGCTAGTCTTGCCCTACTCATGAATTTGACTCTGCGGCAGCAACAAGCCCTCGCAGCCATCTGCGATACTTTCGCCCCGCGCAGCGCCGGCTGGCCCTCGGCGAGCGAACTGGGTGTGCCGGACGCTATCGCCGACGCGATGGATCTCAATCCGCGCTTGGGCGACCGCAAGCAGTTTCTGACCCTGCTCAACGTTTGGGATTCCCAGCTCCACACGCTACTCACCATCAGAAATGCCTCGCGTTTTTCTGCGCTTCCCCAAGAAGCGCGCGTGCGCGTGTTGCTTTCCTGGGCTGACAGCGCGCTGGGTAGCCGGCGGGCCGCTTTCCAGGCTTTACGCAAAGCGGTCTCCTATCTTTATGTGATGCTGCCGCAATTCAAGGGTGAGCGTACTCCGGTATGGAACAACATCGGGTACCCCGGACCGCCGCAACTCCCACAACGCTCTCCCTCGCGCTTGCATGTCGTTGTGCCGGATCGTGACGTGGATTTGTCCTGTGAAGTTTGCGTCGTCGGTTCTGGAGCTGGCGGCGGAACTGCGGCTGCCGTCCTTGCTGCAGCCGGAAAAGACGTGATCGTTCTCGAAGCCGGCGGTTACTACGATGACGCCGACTTTGACGGCGCGGAGTTGAGCGGCTATCAGCGCTTGTACACCGAGGGCGGCTCGGCTGCCACTGCCGATCACAGTGTCGGGCTGCTGGCCGGCGAATGCGTAGGCGGCGGGACCGTCGTCAATTACACCACTTCGTTTCGCACTCCCGACGACATCCGCTCCGAATGGGCGTCCGGGGGCGTGCAGTGGTTCAGAAGCGACGAATACACACAAAGCCTGGATGCCGTTTGCTTGCGGCTTTGCGTCAATCGCGACCATAACCGCATCTCCTCGCGCGAACAAATTTTGGACCGCGGCTTGCGCGCGCTCGGCTGGCATATCGATAAAATGCCGCGCAATGTTGTCGGTTGCGATCAAGGCATCGTGTGCGGGTACTGCGGCGTCGGTTGTCCTCTAGGTGCGAAACAATCCACCGCGAAAACCTGGCTGGTGGATGCGCAGCAAAACGCGGCGCGAATCTTCGCGCAAACTCGCGCGGACAAGATTCGCGTTGCGGCCGGTCAAGCTGTTGGCGTGAAAGCCACTTCCAAAAGCGGCCGCCGCGTTTCCATTCGGTGTAAGTCCGTCGTGGTAGCGTGTGGCGCGATTCATTCCGCCGCGCTGCTGCTCCGTTCCGGCCTCGGCAACAAACATATCGGCAGGAATCTTCATCTACATCCCGTTTCGAACGTGTGCGGCGTGTTCGCCGAGGAGGTGCGCCCGTGGGAAGGCACCATGCAGGCAATCTACTCTGACGAACACCGTTCCCTGACCGAAAATTTCGGCGTCAAATACGAAACCACCGCGCTGCAACCGGTCATAGCTATGGCCGCTTTGCCGTGGCGCAATCCCGAACAGCACCGCTCGTTCAGCTCTCGGCTCACGAATACTGTCGGTATTGGCGTCCTGCTTCGCGATCGCGATGGCGGGCGCGTTACGGTCGATCCGCAAGGCCATCCGGTAACCCGCTACGCACTCTCGCAATTCGATCTCGGTCACCTGCGCCACGGATTCATCTCTGCAGCGCGTATTCTGGAGGCTGCCGGCGCGCGCACCATCTTTTCCCCCCACACCAAATGGTGCGAGTACCAACCAGGGCGAGCCGGGTCGATCAACACCTGGACACAATCAATGGATTCCGCCGGCTGGAACGCCGGCCGCGTCGCCCTCTTCTCGTTTCACATCATGGGCACCGCGCGGCTCGGCAACTCCCCGAAAAATTCCGCCACCAATCCCGACGGTGAAACCTGGGACGTCCGCAACCTTTTCGTGATGGATGGCTCCAGCTTTCCGAGCGCCTCGGGCGTCAACCCCATGATTACCATCGAAGCCATTGCCCATCGCAACGCTTCGGTGTTGGCGTCACGCGTCTGATGTTTTCACCGGCTCGCGCAATCCGATAAATCCATTCGCGTTTTTAGGACTGAGCCATGGTCAGCGGTATAATAAGCAACATGTCGCATACCCAGGAAGATGCTTTGATGCACGGAACTACCGTTCTATGCGTGCGCAAAGACAATAAAGTTGTGCTCATCGCCGATGGCCAGGTCACCATGGGCGATCACGTCATGAAGCACACCGCGCGCAAAACGCGCCGCCTTTACAACGACAAGGTCATCGCAGGTTTTGCCGGCTCCACCGCTGACGCCATCACTTTATTCGAGCGCTTCGAAAGCAAACTGCAGGAGCATTCCGGCAACTTGCAAAAATCCGCCGTCGAACTCGCCAAGGAATGGCGCAAAGACCGCGCGCTGCGGCATCTCGAAGCCCTGCTTATCGTTGCCGACACCAAAGGTACATTTATTCTTTCCGGCAACGGCGATGTAATCGAACCGGACGATGGCGTGGTCGCGATCGGTTCCGGCGGCTCTTACGCTTTGGCCGCTGCCCGCGCTTTGTCCAAGCACTCAAAATTGAATGTCAAAGACCTGGCCATGGAAGCCATGCGCATCGCCAGTGAAATTTGTATCTATACCAATGCGAATTTCACTGTTGAGGAACTTTAGATTTAGTTTTTGACCACAATCGGGTCGCGATGCATCAAATATGAGGCTGCCGGATGAAGAAAGCCGGCGAGAATCGGGCAACAACCAGCGCAGTTCACAGAGTCAGAAGGATTTTGATGCCGTCCAAAACCGATAAAGAAATCGTATTCGCTCCTGGCACCAATGGGGCTGCTCCCGCCGACGAGCCGGAATTGCTCCCCGCTCTGGATGACATGACCCCGCGGGAAATCGTCATAGAACTGGATAAATACATCGTCGGACAAAACGCGGCAAAACGCGCCGTCGCCGTCGCATTACGCAACCGCGTTCGCCGTCAGAAGCTCGCTCCGGAAATTGCGGAAGATATCCTCCCCAAAAATATTCTGATGATCGGCCCAACCGGCGTCGGTAAAACGGAAATTGCTCGTCGATTGGCGCGTCTCGCCGGATGTCCCTTCGTGAAAGTTGAAGCCTCCAAGTACACCGAAGTCGGCTATGTCGGCCGCGACGTGGAATCCATGGTGCGCGATCTCGTCGAAACCTCCATCGACATGATTCGTGAAGAGAAGCTCGATGAGGTAGCCGACCGGGCGGAGCAAGCCGCTGAACAACGCGTCCTCGATCTGTTGCTTCCGCCGTCGCCCGTACCTTCCACGGGCACCTCCGAGAGCGATCTCTCGGCTCAACGCGAGCAGACCGAGCGTACCCGCGAGAAACTCCGCGCCCAGCTGCGCGAAGGAAAACTTGACCAGCGCATGGTCGATATCGAAGTCCGGGAACGCTCCATGCCCTCCTTCGAAATTATCTCCAACCAGGGCGTAGAAGAGATGGACGTCAATATCAAGGACGTCTTATCCGGAATGTTCGGTCAGCAAAAAAAGAAACGCAAAATGACCGTGGCCGACGCCTTCGAGTATCTGATCCAGGAAGAAGAAAACAAACTGCTGGATATGGATCAGGTCACCCGCTCGGCCGTCGAACGCGCCGAGCAGATGGGCATCATCTTCATCGACGAAATCGACAAAGTAGCGGGACGCGAATCAGGCCACGGACCGGACGTCTCTCGCGAGGGCGTACAGCGCGATATTCTTCCCATCATTGAGGGCACCACCGTAAACACGCGCTACGGCATGATTCGCACCGATCACATTCTATTCATCGCTGCCGGCGCCTTTCACGTGAGCAAACCCTCCGACCTGATCCCTGAATTGCAGGGCCGGCTACCTATCCGAGTGGAGCTGCAGTCACTCAAGGAAGAGGATTTCATTCGCATTCTGACCGAGCCGAAAAACGCATTGCTTAAACAATCCGTTGCGTTGCTCGAGACCGAGGGCGTGAAACTATCGTTCAGCGACGACGCTGTGGCCGCCATCGCGCGTTTCGCAACCAGTGTGAACGAACAAACAGAAAATATCGGCGCGCGCCGCCTTCATACTATTCTGGAAAAAGTCCTCGATGAACTTTCCTTCGAAGCGCCTGACCTGAAAAAGAAGACTGTCAAGATTGATTCTGCCTACGTCACCAAGCAACTCGCCGACATCGTCAAGAACCAGGATCTGAGCCGTTACATTCTGTAGTCAACCGACGCCGAAACGGAGAGCTCAATCGAGTGCGCCTCTCGTCCGCGAAACCTGCAGATAAGGTAAGCCGGATTCTCGTAGTTCATTCGATTTGGATTCTCTCGTTAGCTGGCTTTATTGCCGGCTGCGGCGCTCCCGGCGAACCCATTCCCAACTCTGCGCCTGTCGCCGCCGCCGTCAACGACCTCGTCGCGCATCAATCCGGCGACGGCGTCCAACTCACCTTTACCATGCCCGGCAGGTCCACCACCGGCGAGCGCCTGCTCACGACTCCGGCTGTGGAAATTCTTCGCGGCAATTTGAAACCGGACGGGACGCCCGACCTGAAGTCTCTTCGCATAGCCGACAATATTCCTGG
>DATCOK010000661.1:0-9603 GCA_036564765.1 Candidatus Acidiferrum sp.
GCGTCACTTCCGTCGACGGCGTGCAGCATGTCCGGCAACGCCTGACCTCCGCTCCCGATCAGGGTGCACAACTCGGACAACAAATGGCGCAGCGTCTGATCGAGTCCGGCGCGGAAGCAATTCTTGAGGAAGCAGGCCGTCAGCGTGGATAAAATCTCCAGTTCATCTCTAATCGGCAAGCGCGTAGTCATTACACGTGCGGAACGCCAGAGCGTCGAGCTCGTCGAAAAACTCACGCAACTTGGCGCAATACCCAGCGTTCTTCCGCTGGTTGCGTTCGCGGCGCCGGAAGACTACGCCCCATTAGATACTGCGCTCGACCGACTGGAAGAATTCGATTGGATTATTTTCACCAGCGAAAACGCTGTCCGCGCCGTGGTGAAACGCGCCGGCGTTCGCGGCAATTTGCGCAACGTGGCCGGGCGCCGCTCGCGCGCCGCCGCCGTTGGGCCCACTACTGCTAGCGCTGCCGAACGAGCGGGCTTTTTCGTCGACTATCAGGCCAAATCCCACAGCGGCGCCGCACTCGCGCAGGAACTCGGCGAGCGCTTGCGCGGGCAATCCATCTTCTTGCCGCGCAGCGACCGCGCCAACCCGGATCTTCCGCAACTCCTCAAGCACTTCGGCGCAAACCTCACCGAAGTAATCGCCTACCGCACGGTAACCCCGGTGAATCTCGACCAGGAGAGGATCGCCGCGATTCTTCACGGCGACTTCGACGCCATCTTGTTTTTCAGCCCTACCGCGGTAGAACATTTCGTGGAAACTGTGGGTACTCCCTCGCTCGCGGCGTTGCAAAATCAAATCGCATTGACCGCGGTAGGTCCGATCACCGCAGCTGCGCTGCACCAGGCCGGCGTCGAAACTATCCTAACGTCGTCCGACACTACTGCTGATGCGGTGATTGCCGCGCTACAGACGCACTTCGCGGCCGGGCTAAAAGTTTCAGCTGCAGGAGTGCATAAGGAATGAGCTTTCCAACTCACCGCCCGCGCCGGCTCCGCCGCAACGAAGCTCTGCGCAGCTTGGTACGCGAAACTCGCCTCTCCACTGCTGGGCTGATCTATCCCATGTTTGTTTGCCCCGGCCAAAAAGTTCGACTGGAAGTCAGCTCTATGCCGGGCATTTTCCAGAAATCCGCCGACGCCATCGTCGAAGAGTGCCGTGAAGTCGAAGCGCTCGGCATTCCCGGCGTCATCCTTTTCGGCCTTCCAGAAAAAAAAGACGCGCGAGGAATGAGTTCTGCCGCCGCCGATGGCGTAGTGCAGCGCGCCATCGAAGCGATCCGTAAAGCCAAGGTTAACTTGCTGGTCATTACGGACGTCTGTCTCTGTGAATACACCGACCACGGTCACTGCGGTGTCATCGAAAACGGGGAAGTGGCCAACGACGCCACGCTCGACATTCTCGCCAAGCAGGCCGTCTCGCACGCGCGCGCGGGAGCTGACATCATCGCACCTTCCGACATGATGGATGGCCGCGTCGGGGTCATTCGCGAGGCGCTCGACGAGCATCACTTCGAAAATATTTCCATCCTGGCCTACGCCGCCAAATATTCCTCCGGTTTTTACGGGCCATTCCGCGAAGCTGCGCAGTCCACGCCGCAGTTTGGCGACCGACGGGGCTATCAGATGGATACCGCCAACGCCCGCGAGGCCCTGCGCGAAGTGGAACTAGACCTCGAAGAAGGCGCGGACATGATCATGGTCAAACCCGCTCTCTCCTATCTCGACATCATCCGCCGTGTGCGCGATGAGTTTGACGTGCCGGTGGCCGCCTACAATGTCAGTGGCGAATACGCCATGGTAAAAGCCGCCGCGCAAAACGGCTGGCTGGACGAACAACGAGTGGTCATGGAAATTCTTACCAGCATCCAGCGCGCCGGCGCCGAAATCATCCTGACCTATCACGCCAAGGACGCCGCACGTTGGCTGCGCTCGTGATATTTTGTTGGACGAGGCCATGAATCCCGCGCAGAGCGCCGCCAAAACAAAACGTCCCACCGCCAAGTCGCGCGAAATCTTCAAACGCGCCGAGCAAATACTCGTCGGCGGCGTCAACAGCCCCGTGCGGGCCTTCCGCTCTGTCGGTGGCGAACCTTTCATCGTCGATCACGGCCGCGGCCAATTTCTCTACGACGCGGACGGCAACGAACTCCTCGATTACGTCTGTTCCTGGGGCGCGATGCTTCTCGGCCACGCGCATCCGGAGGTGACCGCTGCGATTTCCATGCAAGCCGCCCGCGGCACCAGCTTCGGCGCCACCACGGAACTGGAAGTCGAACTTGCCACGCTCATCACCCGCGCGATTCCGTTCATCGAAAAAATTCGCTTTGTGTCCAGCGGCACGGAGGCCACCATGAGCGCTCTGCGCCTGGCGCGCGGCGTCACCAAGCGCGACCTGCTGCTGAAATTCGAGGGCAACTATCACGGCCACTCCGACAGTTTCCTCTCGCAGGCCGGCTCGGGCCTCGCCACCCTCGGCATCGCGGAATGTCCCGGTGTGCCCGAAGCACTAGCCGCGCTTACACTAAACGCCCCCTACAACGATCTCGCTGCGGTCGAACGAATTTTCACAGAGCACCACAACAAAATTGCGGCCATCATCGTCGAACCCGTCGCCGCTAACATGGGCGTGGTGCCCGCCGAGCCCGGGTTTCTCGCCGGTCTTCGTGAGATCTCCAGAAAAAATGGCGCGCTGCTCATCGTCGACGAAGTCATCACCGGTTTTCGGTTTCACAACGGTGCGGTTCAACAACTCCTCGGGATCGAAGCGGACCTCACCACCTTCGGAAAAATTATCGGCGGCGGAGTCCCGGTAGCCGCCTACGGCGGCCGCGCTGAACTGATGAATTGCGTCGCGCCCCTCGGTCCTGTCTATCAGGCTGGAACGCTAGCGGGGAATCCGCTAGCCATGAGCGCCGGTATCGCCACCCTGAGACAGTTGGCTGGTCCCGGTTTTTACGCACAGATCGAACAGCGTGCCAAGCGCCTCACCGACGGCTTCCGCGAAGCCGCCGGCAACGCCAAGGTGCCGGTGCAGGTCAACGCCAGTGGGTCGCTCGCCACCTTATTTTTTGCGACCCAACCGGTACACAATTATCAGGGTGCCAAAGGCTCCGACACCAAACGCTATGGGGAGTTTTTTAGACAGATGCTGGACCGTGGCATCTTCCTCGCGCCATCGCAATTCGAAGCCGCCTTCGTATCCGCCGCGCACACGGACGCCGACATCGACCGCACCCTGGTGGCGGCGCGCGAATCGTTTCAGGCACTCAGTGCACAAGACTAAGTAAACGGATCACGCAGAAAAGGAGAATCACACTCATGGCGGAAGGCTTTGAACTACCAGAAATTGGCGAAGAGCACGAGAAACATCCGCTCGTTCTCCCCGTCTCGCTGACGATCTCGATTCTCGCCGTGCTAGTCGCCGCCGTTACCCTGCTCGGACACCGCGCTCACACCGAAGAATTGTTGCTGCAATCACAGGCCACCGACCAGTGGGCCTACTACCAGGCCAAGAATATTCGCCTCCACGAAATGCAAAGCATGGTCGACTTGCTGGGCACCATCACACCCGTCGACAAGGAAAAAAACGCCGCGCTGAAAGAGAAGTACAACAAGGAAGTCGAGCGCTACAACGGCGACAAGGAAAACATCAGCGAGAAAGCCAAGGACCTGGAAAAAGAGCGCGATAACGTCAGCCACCGCGCCGACCGTTTCGATGGCGGTGAAGCGCTCATCGAAGTCGGCCTGGTCATCTGCTCCATCACGCTGCTGACCAAGCGCCGCGGTTTCTGGATCGCCGGCATCGTTGTCGCGACTCTGGGTGTCGTCCTCGCTGCCACCGGCTTTCTGATTCACTAAGCCGCGCCGTCAAACTCAGGCGTTCGCCGGCGGCGCTGCTCCGCGCAATCTCACGACCTCAGCCATAAGACTCTCTAGACGCGTAACTAATTCCTGGTGCCGCAAGTCGTCGGATGCCGGCTTCTTGCCAATGAACGTCAAATTTCCGCCCGGCTCCAAGACACACTTGTTCACCTCTTCCAGCGATTCGAACCCTTGCTTGCGAGCCGCTGCTTCCAGTTGTGATTGGCTAATCAACTCCTTCTTCAGCCGGTCGACTCTGACCATGCCATTGTCGATCAGCACATCCGCGCGCCCTTCCACCAGCTGATCCAGGCGTTTGTGGCCATACAGAAACCGTACCACCATGTAGTTGACCACCAGCAGGGAAGTAGCTCCGATAATTCCGCCGCTCACGCTGTTGTCGTCTCCGATGATGGCGTTTTGCACGGTGTTCGAGAGCGTCAGCAGCACCACGAGGTCGAACGGATTGAGTTGCACCAGTTCGCGTTTGCCCGAGAGTCGCAAGCTGATCACCAGAAATGCATACACTACAATTGGCCGCAGAATCTTCTCAGTCAGGGGCAATCCCAATACAAACATATGCTTCAACACTTCATGCATGATCCGCTCTCCTTCGCCCTGGAATGCCCCTATCTTCGCTCATCCGCTGTCAGCGCGGCCAGTTCAGCGCGCCTTTCGCCTGTCCCTTCGTACAGTCATTCATTCGCAGCGGTTTTGTTCATGACGCAGATTTTCTCGACGCAGAAATCTTATTATTACTTGTCGGTATTCGCGGCCTGCCTGGCTCCAGCGGTCCAGTTGCGGCGAATGATAGACCGTCCACAAAAACGCTTATGCCACCTCTGGCTCCTCTCGACGTCGATGTTGCGCGCCTGAACGATCGGGCATCCGCACTGTTCGAACACCTACGCGAACTTATCGTCGTTGTCGATCTGCGCGGCAATGTGACCTTTGTCAACGCTGCTCTCCGCGATCTTCTGGGCCATTCACCATCGCAAGTCCTCGGCGCGCCCGCCTACTCCTTGCTGCACGTTGATGATGTCGAGTCCTTCCGCTCCGTGCTGATTCGCGCCGACTCCAATCTTGAACCAAAGATCAATTGTCGCTGTCGCCTGCGTAGCCACGACGGCGTGTACCGTTGGTTTGACACCGAAGCGCGCCGGGATCCCGGGAATCATGAGGCAGGCGTCGTGCTCAGCCTGCTGGACATCACCGCTCTGCAGCGCATGGAGTCCGAGCGTCAGGTCATCTTCGAGGTCATTCACGCGCTTAACGAAACTTCCAATCTTGACCAATTGCTCCAGCACATCCATCGCTCGCTCAAAAAAGTCCTGTACGCCGAAAATTGTTTCATCGCCCTGCACGACGTGGAACAGGAGACCTTTCATTTCCCGTTTTTCGCCGACCGCTTTGACATAGCGCCTCCGCCGCAAAAGGTCGGCCGTAGTTGCACCTCCTTCGTTTTCCGCACCGGCCGGGGCATGCTCATCCCGCAGCACGAGTTCGATCGGCTGGTGGAAACTGGCGATGTCGAACTGGTTGGTTCGCCGTCGCCCGCGTGGCTCGGCGTGCCGCTGAAGACGCCGCGCGCCACCATCGGCGTGCTGGTGGTGCAGCATTACGAAGATCAAAACGCCTACGACACCCGAGACCTCGAATTTCTCGACTCCGTCGGCGGCCACATTGCTCTGGCCATCGAGCGCCGCGCCTCCGAAGACGCCCTCCGCCAGAGCGAATCCACCTTCCGGCTGCTCTTCTCCCACAATCCGCTCCCCACCTGGGTTTTTGATTCCGAGACCTTCAAGTTCATCCAGGTCAATGAAGCCGCCGTTCGCCAGTATGGTTATTCCGCCGCGGAATTTTCGCGCATGACCATCTTCGACATCCGACCTGAGGAGGAGCACGACCTGCTGCGACAGCGTTCGAAAGAGTGGAGTCTGCGCGAACGTTATCAAGGCACGCTCAAGCATCGAAAAAAAGACGGCAAAGTCCTCGAGGTCGAAATCATTTCTCACCCGCTCGAGTACGCCGGGCGCCAGGTTCGCCTGGTCGTCGCACAGGACATCACCGAGCGGCACGTTCTCGAAGAGCAGTTTCGTCAGGCGCAGAAGATGGAAGCAGTCGGCCGTCTAGCCGGCGGCGTGGCGCACGATTTCAACAATTTGCTCATGGTTATCAAAGGCCACACCGAATTGCTGCTTAATGTGAGCCCGCTTCCTCCGCAAGCCACCAAAAAAATTGACCAAATCGACAAGGCCGCGGACCGCGCAGCTGCGCTCACTCGCCAACTGCTGGCCTTCAGCCGCATGCAGGTGCTGCAACCGCGGGTGATGAACGTCAACGGCGTCGTGGAAGAAATCTGCAAGCTACTGCCGCGGCTGATCGGCGAGGACATCGAACTGATTCTGCGCACCAGCGCAGACCTTGGCGTAATTCGCGCTGACGCCAGCCAGATGGAACAGATCATCATGAACCTGGCCGTCAATGCGCGCGACGCCATGCCCACCGGCGGCAAGCTGATCATCGAAACTTCCAATGCGGAACTCGATCACGCCTACAGCTCCGTGCATCCGCTGGTGCAACCGGGCCGCTACGTGCTGCTTTCTGTTAGCGACACCGGCACCGGCATGGACGCAGAGACCCAGGCCCGCATCTTCGAACCGTTTTTCACCACCAAGGGGCAGGGCAAAGGCACCGGACTCGGCTTATCCACGGTTTACGGCGTCGTAAAGCAGTCCGGTGGCTACGTGTGGGTCTACAGCGAAATCGGCAAGGGCACGTCGTTCAAAATTTATTTGCCGCGGGTCGATCAGAAAGAAGACGACGCCACTCCCGCAGCCTCCACCGAAGCGCCGCGCGGCGCCGGAACGATTCTCCTCGCCGAGGACGAATTGGAAGTTCGCGAAGTCGCTCGCGAGTTCCTCGAATCCGGCGGCTACACAGTTTTGGAAGCTCACGATGGCGCCGAGGCCCTGAAACTCGCGGAAGCCCACGCCGGCGCCATCGATCTGTTGGTCACCGACATGGTCATGCCCGGGATGACGGGTAAGGATCTGTCGGTGAAAATTCAGGAAAAGCGCAAGGGCCTGCAGGTCATCTTCATGTCTGGCTATAGCGAATATCACGCCGTGGAGTCCGCGCACTCCGATCCTTCATTGCGCTTGCTCAGCAAGCCCTTCAGCCGCGCGGTCATTCTGCGCGCCGTGCGCGACGTCCTCGCCGCCGTCCGTAACAACTAGATCAGCGAATTGAAAAAACAATGCCCTGGATTTGGAGAAAGTTCTTGCCGGCGAGAGCCATCCCACAAAAATGTCTTAGGCAAACTTTCTGTGGACAGGAATTAGTAACTGCCGCTTAACTCTCGGCCATCAGGTTGCGAATTTGTTCTTCCAGCGCCTTGTTGTAATCGCGCTCCAGTTGCAATTCTGTTTGCAACTTCTTAACCAGCAATTCCACGCGCGCAATCTCTCCTCGCAATTTCGCCACTTCCGCGTGCGAGGGCACATTCGGCCTTGCAACCTGCCCATTTTGTAACGCGGCGGCTGACAGCGCCACACTCTTCGGTCCCTGATTCGCGGTAGGTTGCGAACCGTTCACTGGCAACGGCCCCAGCAGGGGAGTAAACGCCTCCGCCAACGCGCGCGGCCAAGCCGGCTCCGCTCCTTGCGGCGCTTGAGCAACTGGCGGTATTTGAGGCACCGCGGCAGCCGGCACAAACAGGTTCTGCAATGCATTCGAACCGGGCCGTTCACGAGGTGCAGCAATCGGCGGCGCGTCTTTGATTCCTAGCAACGCCTTCACGCGCGCAATCAATTCCTGCGGCTGAAACGGTTTGCGCATCAACTCATCGGCCTTCACGGCCACGGCCTTGTCCGCCACGCTCTTGTTCACCACGCCAGACATCAGCACCACGGGAACGCCCCCAAACTCCGGGTGCTCCTTGATCTGGCTGCACACTGAATATCCATCCTGGTCCGGCATGATCACGTCCGTAATCACCGCGTCCGGCCGGTGCTGCTCGAATTGCGCCAATGCCGATGCCGCATCCGCACAGGTAATCACGTTGATGCTCTCGCGCCGGAAAGCAATCTTGATGACTTCGCGCATCGTAGCGCTGTCGTCAATAAAATAAACCGTCGGCGCGCGCTTCACCGGCGTTTCACCGGGCGGTCGCATGATGAAGGTTTCGCTCATTGGGCGTTCCTGTCCGCCATGTCGTGAGCCGCTTCATCAAACTCCCGCATGGCATCGATCATGAGATCGGTGGCCGACCGCAGCACCGTGCGCTGCAGCGAGGTGGCCCCGTACACAAATTTGTACACTCCGTCTTTTCCGTGCACGCTTTTCAAAATGTGAATCACCGCTTCGTCGCCGAAGAAGTGCCCGCTTTCTGCGTGGGCCACTTCGCCGGCATCAAAAAATACCAGTGCATCGATGTCTTTCGAATTGATGTGCAACGCTCCGGTCTGCCGCGCTTGCCCCAGCATCTGCATCACGCTCGGCAAGTCATGATGCAGCAGACTGCCGCTCAAACTGGTGTCCGACTGCTCCAACATCTGTGTCGGCAAAAATCCTTCGGCCTTGCTGATGATGATCTGTTTTACGTGTGCCGCAATCGCTGCGGGTGGACGGTGGCGATCGATGTAGTCATCGCAACCGGCTTGAAACGATTCCATGAGCCCACGCTGGTTTCCGTCTCCGATGGCAATCACTGGGAGCGTCGCGTTCTTCGGATCGGCGTGAATAATTCCCGCGATCTCCAGCGCGCCCATCTCGCGCAAATTCGTCGCGCACAAGACCGCCGAGGGCATGTCGTATTCGAGCGTGGTCAACGCGAAGGCCGCTTCTTTTGCGGTGATGACTTCAAAGCCTTCACGCTTCAGCGCATCGCCTAGGCGCTTTGAAAAATAGACATTGCTATCGATTAGTAGAACTTTCGCCGTGCGGCCCGCAATCATCATGTGGCGGTCTCCTGCAACTCCAGCGGCGCCCCTGCCGTTCGCACTTCGCACGGCCCGGGCGTCAGCACGTCGATATTCAACACTTCAATGACATCGCCATCGTGCGAAATCCATCCCGCCACGTGCGGAACGTCCACATCTGACGACGGCGATATGTCCGCCCCGATCAACTCGCATTCTCCCGTCACCGGCAACGCCACCCATTCGGATTTCTCGCCGTAATGCCGCACCACGATTAGATAAAAGTGCCGCGTCATTAGCCGTGTGCCAATCAATTGTTCCGCCACGTCGCACACCGGCACAATTCGCCCCCGTCGCAAAATTACCCCGTCGACCGCTGCACTTTTGTGCGGGAAGCGAAATAACCGGCTAGGCGCCACCAACTCCGCGATCTGGCTTGAGGCCACCGCAAAGCGGCGGTCACCTAAACGCAGCAGCACGAACGCTTGCGCTCCGGTTTCACTCTGCAGCGTCATGATGGAATCCTGTGGCTCGTTCGGCGGCTCTAGCACCGGTTGCCGCACCGCTGCTCAATGACGCTTCGAGAACGGCGATCTCCTCGTCCGTCAAAAATCCTTCCGGACGCACTACCGGCACCACGTTCTGCTCCAGCGCCGTAACGCCGCGATACCAGTTCCGCTCTTCATTGCAGAACGCCATCGGCAATGCTTGCAGACGCGTCATCGTCGTCATTTTCTCGATGCCATCGATCAACAGCGCCGTGCGCGTGCTGCGCAGCACAAATACCAGCAGCCCTGAGGTCAGCGGCAAGC
>DATCOK010000662.1:0-10113 GCA_036564765.1 Candidatus Acidiferrum sp.
GACCGCCAGCGCGGCATCGTCCGCCAGGTGCGCGCGCAACTGGGCATCGGGCCGAATGATTCTCCGCCGACCGATCCCCAAACTCTGGCCTCTGTGCAGCGCGCCGAAGCCGACCGTTTCGAAGCCGACCAGAAATACAAACGCGCGCGCGAAATGTTCGACGGCAAATTAATTTCGCAGCAACAACTCGATGAAGCCGCCAGCCGCGCCCAAAGCACCAAAGCCACCTACGACGTGGCCTTGCAGGAAGTCGATCGCCTGAAGGCCTTGCTGGTTTCCAGCGAAGCCAGCGAGCGCCTGGCCGAAAAAAAATTGAATGACGCCAATATCCGCGCGCCCTTTCCCGGCGCCATAAAAACTCGTGAAGTTCATCCCGGCGAATTTGTGCGCGTGCAAAGCCCGGTGATGGTTCTCGTCCGCACCGACCGCTTGCGCGCGCGCCTGGCGGTTCCCGAGCGTTGGGCCGGCTGGGTGAAAGACGGCGCCACCGTCGATATTCAGGTCGAAGCTTTTCCCAACGAGATTTTTCACGGCCAGGTTTCCCGCATCAATCCTTCCGTCTCCCAGGATTCGCGCACCTTCGACGCCGAAGCCCTGCTGATTAATTCGGATGGCCGGCTGAAGCCCGGCTTTTTCGTGCAGGCTTCCATCCCCAGCGAAAAATCCGAGAAAACAATTTTTCTTCCCGAGCGCGCCGTGAACTACCGCTACGGCGTTTACAAGGTTTTTCTGCTGCAGGGCAATCGCGTTTCCGAGCATCAGATTCGCCCCGCCGGACAAACCGAAGATCAGCGCGGCAAGCGCTTCGAAATCGCCGAAGGCTTGAAGCCCGGCGACCGCGTCGCCGTAGCCGTTTCTGGCGATTTGCAGGATGGCTCCACGGTTCGCGAACAACCGGAAGATTCCAGATCGACGAAGTAACCTGGCAACGGGTACAGACGACATCACCACATGAGACTTGCTGAAATCTGCGTGAAGTATCCGGTCTTCACCGTGATGCTCATCGCGTTTCTCGTCACCCTCGGCATATTTTCCTACCGCGGACTGGCTGTCGATCTATTTCCCAAGGCCGATCCCGCCACCGTCAACGTCGAAGTGCAACTCCCCGGTGCAACCCCTGAAGAAGTCATCACCGGTGTGGTGCTGCCGCTCGAAGACGCCATCTCTTCCGTCAGCGGCATCGACGAAATTAGCGTCTACTCCACCGAAGGCTATGCGGAAATCACCTGCACCTTCGTTCTCGAGCGCGATATCGAGGGCGCCGCCCAGGACATTCGCGAAAAAGTTGCCGCTGCCACCAATCGCCTCCCTCGTGACACTCTCCCTCCGGTCATCACCAAGCAGGATCCCCAATCCGATCCCATCATGACCGTGCTGGTCACCGGCTCGCTCAGCCGCCGCGAACTAACCGAAATC
This sequence comes from Candidatus Acidiferrum sp., assembly GCA_036564765.1. Lineage (GTDB taxonomy): Bacteria > Acidobacteriota > Terriglobia > Acidiferrales > UBA7541 > Acidiferrum. Next base: position 1,417 of record DATCOK010000662.1, read on the forward strand.
GCCGACAAGCAGGTGCGTCGCGCCATCCAGACCGTCGACGGCGTGGGCAGCGTCGATCTGAACGGGGGACAGGGCCGCGAGATTCGTGTGCTGCTCGACGCTCAACGACTCACTTCCCACAACTTCACCGTGCTCGATGTGCGCGACGCGCTGCGCCGCGAAAATATCGAAGCGCCAGGCGGCCGCATGATTACAGGCCCGCAAGAGCTGGGCTTGCGCACTCTCGGCCGGGTCACTTCCGCCGAACAGTTCGGCGAAATCGTCATCGGCACCCATGGCGGAACTCCCGTGCGTGTGCGCGACGTCGCTCAGGTGGAAGACGGCGCCTCCGAACTCCGCACCTGGTCCTCCTTGTTCCGCAAAAACGTTCCACCCGAAGACGTTGTCACCGTGCAGATTCTTCGGCAATCGGGCGCCAACACCGTACGCGTCGCCGACGATGTTCGCAAGCAACTCGAATACTTGAGCTCCGCTCTTCCTCCCGGCGTGCACGTTCAGGTCATTCACGACATTTCCGATTTCATCCGTGCCTCCGTGCATTCGCTCCTCGAACATTTGATTCTCGGCAGCATCTTCGCCAGCCTCATCGTCTTCCTCTTCATGCGCAACTGGCGTGCGGTAATCATCGCCGCTGTGGCCATCCCTACTTCCATCGTGGCCACCTTCACGCTCATGCGCGCCATGGATTTTTCGCTGAACAATATGACCCTGCTGGCGCTCACGCTGGCCGTCGGCATCGTCATCGACGACGCCATCATCGTGCTCGAAAATATTTTCCGCTTCATGGAAGAAAAGGGTCAAGACCGCGCCACCGCCGCGGTGCAGGCCACCCGCGAAATCGGCCTGGCGGTCATGGCCACCACGCTTTCACTGGTAATTATTTTTCTGCCCATCGCCTTCATGAGCGGCTACGCCCGCAAATATGTGAACTCCTTCGGATGGACCATGGCCATGGCCATCATGGTCTCCCTGCTGGTGGCGTTCACCCTCACGCCCATGATGAGTTCGCGTTTCCTCAAGGTCAGCGAAAAAGAAAAAGAAGATCACGCCCATGGCTTCATGCACCGCGTGGAAGAGTTTTATCTCCGGCTCCTACGCTGGTCGCTCACCCATCGCCGCGCCATTCTGATCATCTACGTCGTGACCTTCGCTTCCACTTTCGGCCTCTATCATCTTGTCGGCCGCGACTGGATTCCCGCCGACGACCAGGCCGAGCTGATGAGTTCCTTCACCCTTCCCGAAGGCACCTCGCTAGAAAAGACCACCCAGATGGCCAAGGAAATGGCCGCCAAGGTTGAAGCCCTTCCCGAAGTTTCCTTCGTCGAAGCCCTCACCCACGGCCCCACCAATCACGCGCATCTTTTTATCGGCCTCGTGCCGCGCACCGAACGTAAGCGTACTCACGAACAAATGGCCGGAATCGTCCGCGGCATTCTCGGCACCTATCGCAACATCACCTACAACGTGCGTTTGCCTTCCGTCCTGGGCGGCGAAACCTATTTCCCCATCGCCGCCATCATCCGCGGCCCGGACATGAATCGTCTCGCGGAAATCAGCAAAGACGTGGCTGCCCGCATGCGCCAATATCCGGAACTGGTCGATGTTAATCCCAGCCTCAACCTCAACACTCCCGAGCTACAGGTCAAACTCGACCGCCAGCGCGCCGCCGACATCGGCGTGCGCATGACCGACGTCAGCGATTCCGTGCGCCTCTTCTACTCCGGCGAAGACGAAATCACCCGCTTCAAGGAAGGCTCCGAGCAGTATCCCGTCACCATGCAGCTGCTCCCCGAGCAGCGCGACAATCCCGACGTACTCGCCAGCATGATGGTTCCCTCCACCAAGTTGGGCCAGGTACGGCTCGAAAACGTCGCGTCCATCGCGCGTGGCGCCGGCCCCGCCACGCTCTGGCGTTACAATCGCGAGTTCCAGGTCAGTGTCTTTGCCAACGTTGCGCCCGGTCACCCGCTCGATATCGGCGCCGCCCACACCATACAATCCATCAAAGAAGTCGGCCTTCCTCCGGGCTACTCCTATCGCTTTTCCGGCCAAGTCAAAGTTCTCGAAGAAACCACCTGGAATTTGCTCCTCGCCATGTTGCTGGCCTCCATCTTCATGTACATGGTGCTGGCCGCCCAATTCGAAAGCTTTACCTATCCATTTATCATCATGCTCACGCTTCCCCTCAGCATCCCCTTCGCGCTTTTCTCGCTGTGGATCACTGGCCGCGCCCTCAGCCTGTGGAGTGCGCTCGGCATGTTCCTCCTCCTCGGCATCGTCAAAAAGAACGGCATCCTCCAGGTCGACTACACCAACCGCTTGCGCGCCGCCGGCAAATCGGTCCACGATGCCCTCATCGAATCCAATCGCGTGCGCCTCCGGCCCATCCTCATGACTACTCTCTCCATCATCGCCGGACTCATTCCCGTAGCCCTTGGTATGGGCGCCGGCTCCGAGCAACGCGCCTCCATCGCCGTCACCATCATCGGCGGCCAGACTCTCTGCCTCCTGCTCACCCTGCTCATCGTTCCCGTGGCCTATTCGTATCTGGCCGAACTCGAAGCCCTGCCGGTCCGCGACTTGCTCCGCCGCTTCTCCGGCCGCGCCGCAAGGCCTGTCTCCAACCCGTCGTCGGACTGATCAAGCGTATCTGTTCGCTCGTAACCGTGTTCATCCCACGATCGGACAGTTTTTTCGCGCTCACGCAGGGTGCCTTCGCATGTCGTTGCAAAAGTTAAGCTTGTGAGCCTTTGAAACGGTGCGCTACCTGCATCAAGGAAGGAGTCTTCTTGCTTCGAAGTTTTCAAAAGGACTGCAAAGACCAGTGACCAGCCTCTGGCAAGACCTGCGCAACGCTTCCCGCCTTCTCACCCGCGCGCCCGGATTCGCAGCCATCGTTATCCTCACGCTCGCTCTCGGCATCGGAGGCAACACCGCCATCTTCAGCCTGGTCGATACCGTCTTCTTCCGATCTCTTCCCATCCGCCAACCTGATCGCGTCTTGCGTCTTCTCGATTCTCAGGTCGGCCCCGACGGCCATCGCCGCACCTACGGCATGCACACCCGTAACATCTCCGTGCTGCGTGAATCCAACACCGCCTTCGATTCCATCGTGGCTTTATCCGGAGCGGACCTGACGCTTACGGGCGGTGAATCTCCAGAGCGCGTCAACGCCGTCTACCGTTCCGGTGAGTGGGACAAGACGCTCACCGTCGGACCCATCCTCGGCCGCGAGTTCACACCCGAGGAAGAGCGCCAGGGCATCGACAGCGGATCCGCGCTCATCAGTTACGCCTTGTGGCATCGCCATTTCGGCGCCGCGCCCACCATCCTCGGCCGACACCTCCAGCTCGGCGAGCGCGCCTATTCCGTCGTCGGCGTGCTTCCGAAAGGTTTCAATTTTCCCTACGACGCCGATGTCTGGATTCCCTTCGTGATCAATCCCGCGGACGACAGCCGCGACTTCGCGGTCTTCGCCAGATTGCGCGATGGAATCACTGCCGCGCAGGCCAACGAAGCGCTCTCGCGCATCACCATGCAAATTAAATCTCGCTACCCACAAACGTTGCCGGGTTACGCGCTTTCTTCCATCACCTTGCGCCAGAACCTTTCCGACAATCAGGAGAGCACCATGCTCGCGTTGTTATGCGTGGTGGGGTTTCTCCTGCTGCTCGCATGCGTCAACGTTGCCAATTTGCTCCTCGCGCGTTCCGTCACGCGAAGCAAGGAATTCGCCATCCGCGCCGCGCTGGGTGCCAGCCGCGCACGGCAAATCCAGCACGCCCTGACGGAAAGCCTCTTACTCTCCGTCCTGGGCTGCGCCGCCGGTCTCATTCTTTCTCTCTGGCTCGACCAATACATGCTGACGCTCATTCCCTCGAACATCAGCAAGCAGCTCGGTCTGATCAAGCCCGTGATGGATGTGCGCGTACTCGGTTTTGCGTTCTTCGTTTCTCTTTTTGCCGGCGCCTTGGCCGGCTTAATTCCCGCCCTCACCACCTCTGTCATGGACGTAAACGAAAATTTGAAAGAAGGCGGTCGCAGTGGCGAAGCGGCCTCGCCAGGTGCCCGTCGCGTTCTCAGTGGTTTTGTCGTGGCCGAAACCGCCCTCGCGCTCGTGCTGCTCACCGGCGCGGCGCTCATGCTCGAGAATTTTCAGCGCCTGCAGCACCGCGACCTGGGCTTCGACACCCATCAACTTCTGACCTTGGAAGTTTCCCCTCCCGAAGCGGAGTATTCCGCCGGACCGCGCAAGCTGGCGCTTGCCCGCCGCGCTCTCGAGGAAATAAAAAACACTCCAGCGATTGCCGACGCCGCCATCACCACCGTGAATCCCCTGGGTGGCACTAACTGGGGCATCGCGGTGGTCACCGAAGAAATGGCCAACGCCAATTCTTCCGGCTCCTTCAGCCTGCACCATCGCCTCGTCACGCCGGAACTCTTCAGCACCATGCGCATCCCGTTACTGCGCGGCCGCTCGTTCACCTGGCAAGACGATGAGCGTGGCCTGCCGGTGGCCGTCCTCAGTGACGAGACCGCCCGCCATTTTTGGCCCGGACAGAATCCCCTTGGCAAACGCGTGCGCTCCGCCACTCCTGGAAGCCCCTGGCTCTCCGTCGTCGGCATCGTCGGCGACGTGCACGACGCGGGCGACCCCGGCGATCCGCCTGAAACCTGGTACCTGCCTCTTGCCCAACATGCCGCCACGCCCGCCGCGCATGACCTCATCTTCATGGTGCGCGCGCAAACCGATGCGCTCAGCGCCGTCACCAACGTCCAGCAAGCCATCTGGCGCGTGGACAAAAATCTCGCTACGTACGATGTCGCAGCCATGGACCGCTACTATTCCGCATCGCTAGAACGGGAACGTCTCGGCGCACGAGTGATGACCTTCTTCGGCGCCTTCGGCCTGCTTCTCGCGGCGTTGGGCGTGTACGGCGTAATGTCTTTCGTGGTAACTCAGCGCACCCGCGAAATCGGTGTGCGTATCGCCATGGGGGCGGGAGCCCGCTCCATCGCTTACCTGGTTCTATCTCGTGGACTGCGGCTCGCCGCTCTCGGGCTAGTTCTGGGAGTAATGGCTTCGCTGTTTCTCAATCGCGTGTTGCGTTTTTTCCTCGCGGGCGTCCAACCGATCGAGTTTCCCGTCGTCATGTTCGCTTCACTGGGACTGCTTCTCGTCGCTTTTTTATCCTGCTACTGGCCCTCGCGTCGCGCTTCGCGCATGGATCCTCTTCGAGCGTTGCGCCACGATTGAAGCAACCTGCACCTCGCAAATCGCTCCTAAAACAACGTTATTCCGTTCCAAAAAGTCAATACACCTGTCCTGGTACAGGGGTCCTGATGGACACTTTTTGCACTCCGGTACAGTAGCAAACCCCCTGCTCCATTCCCTACTCTGAGTGCGCTGCGGGATTCGAGCTTCACGCTCCACTCTCGCGGCAATACCTAACTACTGGACTTTTTTAATGACCGCCAAGCTTCGTTGCAGGAACAACACCGCACTTTTTCTGATCACCTTGTTGGCAAGCGTTGTGCCGCTTTTGGCTCCGGGGCGCGCCGCCGCGCAATCCTGCATCACCGGCTCCTCATCCATCGGTAATCTCGCGTTGTCGCAAACGTACTCCGGGAGCGTCCACGTCACCTTTGACGCCACCCCCGCGGCCTCGCTCATCAACGCCATGGCTGGCGTCTCCTCCGGTTCGGCCACCTCGGTGACCAGCCTGGCCGCCGCCGTGCGCTTTAATCCCACCGGCACCATCGACGTACGCAACGGTTCCACCTTCACCGCCGCCACCTCCGTTCCCTATTCCGGCCGCATCCTCTATCACTTCATCCTGGACATCAACGTCTCCAGTCACACCTACAACGCGTATGTGGTCGCCAACTCCGTCCAGAAGACCCTCGGCACCAATATCGCGTTTCGCACCGAGCAAGCCGGCGTAACCTCTTTGAAAAATTTCGCCGTGGTCAGCACCTCCGGCCTGCTCAGCGTCTGCAACGTCACTGCCTCCAGCACCACGCTGAATCTCAATCCCAATTCCACCAGTCTAAATTTCGGCCAAATCGCCGTCTCCAGCACTACTTCCCAGAACGTGGTCTTCACCAACGCCGGAACCTCTACCATCACCATCTCCCAGGTGGCCATCTCCGGCGCAGGCTACACCGCTTCTGGCGGAGCCGCCGGCTTGATTCTCTCGCCAAATCAGACCGCGACGGTGAAAGTTACGTTTGCTCCTTCCTCCACCGGCACTCACACCGGCACACTCACCGTCAGCAGCAACGCCAAAAACTCTCCGTCCTCTATCTCTCTGACGGGCTCCGGCGTCACCTCTTCCGGACACTCGGTTGCCCTTTCCTGGTCCTCCAGCTCCGGCGCTATCGGCTATAACATCTACGTCAGCTCCACCTCTGGCGGCCCCTACACCCGCGTGAATGGTTCGTACGCATCGAGCACTGCCTACACCGACAGTAACGTATCCTCCGGCCACACCTATTATTTCGTAGTCACCTCCGTGAACTCGGCCAACCAGGAAAGCGCGAAATCCTCACAGGTTTCCGCTGCCATACCGTAGCCTGCCGCGCCCCGCGACGTATCATTCCGTACCCGCAAAAAGCGGGTACGGAATCTGCTTTTTCTTCTGCCCTCTCATTACGTGGCCGCCATTTTGCAATCGCCGTGCGCCCCACCGTCAGGCGGATCATAGAATTTTCTAATCAACAAAAGTTTTTATTCATCCTCCACCGCTGCAAGTAAAATCATTTTTCAAGCCGCGCACACGTCCGCTCAGCCGTGTATGTTAAAACTAGAATTGAAGTAACCGGAGGCACCGCATGGCGCCCGCATCGGCAATCGATCCAGAACGCATCAAGACCGCCAGCTCCAAACAGCCGCTCTCATCCGATGAACTGCGGAAAATCAACGCCTACTGGCGCGCCGCAAACTATCTCTCCGTAGGACAGATCTATCTCTACGCCAATCCGCTGCTGCGCGAACCGCTAAAGCTCGAACACATCAAGCCCCGCCTCCTCGGCCACTGGGGCACTACGCCGGGCCTGAATTTCATCTACGTCCATCTCAACCGGCTCATCAAACGGCACGATCTGAAGGTCGTCTACATTGCCGGTCCTGGCCACGGCGGCCCCGGTCTCGTTGCCAACACTTATCTCGAAGGCACCTACAGCGAATTCTATCCGGGCATTCCGCAATCCGAGGACGGCTTGCGCAAGCTCTTCAAACAATTTTCTTTTCCCGGCGGAATTCCCAGCCACGTCGCGCCCGAAACGCCCGGCTCCATCCATGAAGGCGGCGAACTTGGTTACTCCATCGCGCACGCCTATGGAGCGGCTTTCGACAATCCCGACCTGCTGCTCTGCTGCGTCGTCGGCGATGGCGAAGCCGAAACCGGCCCACTCGCCGCTAGTTGGCACTCCAACAAATTTCTGAATCCCGCCCGCGACGGTGCCGTTCTCCCCATCCTCCACTTGAACGGCTACAAAATCGCCAATCCCACCATCCTGAGCCGCCTCGACGACGCCACCCTCATCCAACTCTTCACCGGCTACGGCTACAAGCCTTACTTCGTCGAAGGCCACGAACCCCCTGCCATGCATCAACTCATGGCCGCCACCTTCGACACCATCCTCGAAGAAATTCGCCGCATTCAGGAAGGCGCCCGCAAAAAATCCTCCGCGGATAATCCCGTCGCGAGCGAAATGCCGCTCTGGCCCATGATCATTTTGCGCACCCCCAAGGGCTGGACCGGGCCAAAGATTGTTGATGGCAAGCCTATTGAAAATACCTGGCGCGCGCACCAGGTGCCCGTCACCAATTTCAAAGCCCATCCCGAGCACGTAAAAATTCTCGAAGACTGGATGCGCAGCTATAAACCCGAAGAACTATTCGACCAGGAAGGCCGGCTCCAGCCGGAGCTCGCCGAACTGGCGCCCGCCGGCCAACGCCGCATGGGCGATAATCCCCACGCCAATGGCGGTTTGCTGTTGCGCGCCCTGCATCTTCCTGACTTCCGCGACTACGCCGTTCCCGTTTCCAAGCCCGGAACTACCACGCAGGAATCCACTCGCGTCCTCGGCAAGTTCCTGCGCGATGTCATGAATCAAAACGCCGGCGCCAAAAACTTCCGAGTCTTCGGTCCCGACGAAACCGCTTCCAATCGCCTCGACGCAATTTTGGAATCCACCGGCAAAACCTTCATGGAACAGCAGCTGCGTACCGATGAAAACCTCTCGCCGACCGGCCGCGTCATGGAAGTTCTCAGCGAGCATATGTGCCAGGGTTGGCTCGAAGGCTACTTGCTCACCGGCCGCCATGGTTTTTTTTCCTGCTACGAAGCCTTCATCCACATCATCGATTCCATGTTCAACCAGCATGCCAAATGGTTGAAGGTCACCCGCAATATTTCCTGGCGCCGCCCCATTGCCTCGCTGAACTATCTGCTCACTTCCCACGTCTGGCGCCAGGACCACAACGGCTTCACCCACCAGGATCCCGGCTTCATCGATCACGTCGTCAACAAGAAAGCCGACGTCGTGCGCGTCTATCTCCCTCCCGACGCCAACACCTTGCTCTCCGTAGCCGATCACTGCTTGCGCAGCTGCGACTATGTCAACGTCATCGTCGCCGGCAAGCAACCGGAACTACAATGGCTCGACATGAAATCCGCCGTCGAGCACTGC
>DATCOK010000663.1:0-3579 GCA_036564765.1 Candidatus Acidiferrum sp.
CTCGTAGACACCGCGCAGGAAGTCATCTCCGTACGCGGCGCACGCATCCACAACCTTAAAAACGTCACCGTCGCCATTCCCCACAACGCCATCACCGTGGTCACCGGCGTCAGCGGCTCCGGCAAATCCTCCCTCGCTTTCGACACCGTCTACGCCGAAGGACAGCGCCGCTACGTTGAGTCCCTGTCGGCCTACGCGCGGCAATTTCTCGAGCGCATGGAAAAGCCCGACGTCGACGAAATTTCCGGCATCGCCCCGGCCGTGGCCATCCGCCAGAAAAATTCCACGCGCAATCCGCGCTCCACCGTCGCCACTGCCACCGAAATTTACGACTACCTCCGCCTGCTCTTTGCCCGCTGCGGCCAAACCTTTTGTATCAAGTGCGGCGCGGAAGTCCGCCGCGACAATCCCGACGAAATCGCCACTCGCGTTCTGCAGATGACCCCGGGCCGCCGCTTCTACGTTCTCCATGAATTTCGGCCGGGAGGATTGCTAGTCGAGACAGCCGCGCCATCCGCGTCGGCCCCACGCCGCGCCGTGAAAAAAAAGCCGGCCGCGCCTTCTCCCGAACTTCTTCGCCAGGCCCTCACCGACATTCAAAAGCGCGGATTCAATCGCCTCTACCAAAACGGCCGCATGCATGAATTTTCCTCGCCGGAAACTTTGCTGGACGTCGATTTTTCCAAGCCCGTCTACGTCATCGCCGATCGCTTGGCCATCAACCCCGAATCGCGCTCGCGTCTCGTCGACTCCATCGAAATCTGTTACCGCGAAGGCCATGGCGAAGCGTTACTCGAATTCGTCGCCGACGCCGCTGGTCCCGCCGAGCGCCTACGCTTCAACGAGCGCTTCGAATGCAAAAACGACGGCACGCTCTACCAGGAGCCGGAGCCGCGCCTTTTTTCTTTCAATAATCCCTATGGCGCCTGCCCGCGCTGCCAGGGCTTTGGCAACACCATCGACTTCGATCTGAACCTGGTCGTCCCCGACCCCAGCAAATCGCTCGACGAAGGCGCCATTCTCCCCTGGACCAAGCCGCGCTACCGCACCCTGCTGCAGGACGCCAAAAAATGGGCCCGCACCCGCAGCATTCCCACCAACGTCGCCTGGCGCCACCTCACCGAAGAGCAGCGCCGCCTGGTTCTCGAAGGCGATCCGGAAAATGATTACGAAGGCATCGTCGGCTTTTTCAAATATCTGGAGCGCAAAAAATACAAACTGCATGTACGCGTGTTTCTGAGCCGCTTCCGCGGCTACGCCACCTGCTCGGAATGCGGCGGCACGCGACTACGGCCAGAAGCTCGCGCCGTGCGCGTCGCCGGCCGCTCCATCGTGGAAGTCTGCAAGCTCACCGTAGTCGAAGCGCGTAAATTCTTCTCCACCCTGCAACTCTCGCAAGCCCAGCATCAGGTCGCCGACAAAATTCTCCAGGAAGTGCGTTCGCGACTCCAGTTCCTCGATGAAGTTGGGCTGGACTACCTCACCCTCGACCGCCTTACTTCCACTTTGTCCGGAGGCGAATCGCAGCGCATTCAGTTGGCCACTTCACTGGGCTCCCACCTCGTCGGCGCGCTCTATGTACTGGACGAACCCTCCATCGGTTTGCATCCGCGCGACACCCAACGCCTGATCGACATTTTGAAGTCGCTGCGCGACCTGGGAAACACTGTGCTCGTCGTCGAGCACGACCCCGACACCATTCGCGCTGCCGATTACGTCATCGACCTCGGTCCGGGAGCAGGCGAACTGGGCGGCAAAGTGCTCTTCGCCGGCACCTACGCCGCTATGCTCGAGGAGCCTAAGTCCATCACCGGCCGCTACCTCACCGGCGATTTGCGTATTCCCGTCCCCAACAATCGCCACAAACTCAGCGGCAAATTTTTGAAAGTCATCGGTGCGCATCTGCACAATTTGCAGGATGTGAATCTGACCCTTCCTCTCGGTACGCTTACGGTCGTCACCGGAGTCAGCGGCTCGGGCAAATCTACTCTCGTCCATGACGTTTTGTATAAAGCGCTCGCCGCGAAACGCAATGGCTCGAGTATCAAGGAATTCTGCGAACGCATCGAAGGCGACGCCAACATTCTGGAAGTGGTGATCGTCGATCAGTCGCCCATCGGCCGCACGCCCCGTTCGAATCCTGCCACCTACCTCAAAGCCTTCGACGCGATTCGCGAAGTCTTCGCGGATACTCCCGATGCCAAGCGCCGCGGTTACACCGCGGGACATTTTTCGTTCAACGTTCCGGGCGGCCGCTGCGAAACCTGCCAGGGCGACGGCACCGTCACTGTCGAAATGCAATTCCTCGCCGACGTGGAACTGATCTGCGAGGAATGTCGCGGCACGCGTTTCAAAAGCGGCGTGCTGGAAGTTTTGTACAACGGCAAGAGCATCCACGACGTCTTGCAACTCACCGTGCGCGAAGCGCTGGTCTTTTTCATCAACGTGCCCAAAGTTGTTTCCAAATTACGCGTGCTGAATGAAATTGGTTTGGGTTACTTGCGCCTGGGACAGTCCGCGACCACTTTGTCCGGCGGCGAAGCGCAACGCCTCAAACTCGCCGCGCACCTGTCGCGCACGGAAAATCAAGGCATCCTCTACATCCTGGATGAGCCGACCACCGGATTACACTTCGACGATATCGCCAAGCTGCTCGCGGCCTTTCGCAAGTTGCTCGATTCCGGCGCGTCGCTGCTGGTCATCGAACACAATCTCGACGTCATCAAATCCGCCGACTGGCTCATCGATCTCGGCCCGGAAGGCGGCGCCCAAGGCGGAAAAATCATCGCCACCGGCACACCCGAGCAGGTCGCACGCAACCCGCAGTCGCACACTGGCCGTTACCTGGCGCCAGTCCTGAACGCCAACGGTCAGGCAAAACGCCCAGCAAATGGCGCATCCAAGCTCTCGAATCAAGCGGGCAACTCTAATGGTTCAAAAGCCACAGCGATAGAGCCATGACGACTCAAGCGATGAAACGAATGTCGCCGCTACTTTTCATCCTCTCGCTGTGTTCGCTCTGTGCGGCGATGGTTGCGCCGCCCCCTTTAGCGGCGCAGAACTCCAGCGCTCCAGCCAGTTCCCGCAAATCGCAAGAGGCAGCTTCGCTCCAAACCCGCAAACAAAAACTAGCCAATCCTTTAAACGACCTGCTCGACGAAGCCCAGCGCGACATCACCGACAAGAATTTCACCGCCGCGATCGACCCCTTACAAAAATTCATTGCCCAGCAACCGGACTTCGCCTACGCCCATTTCCAGCTGGCTTACGTCTACACCGCGCTGCAAAAACCGTCGGAAGCCCGCGCCGAATACGAAAAAACCATCGCGCTCGATCCCAAAATGAGCGAAGCCTACCTGAACCTCGGAATCCTCTTCCTGGACATTGATCCCAGCGTTTCAATTCCCAATTTGCGCAAAGCCGTCGAACTGCTCCCTTCGCAGAGCCGCCCGCGCTACCTGCTCGGCGTGGCGCAGGAACGCGCCGGCGACTACACCGCCGCCACGGACTCTTTCGAGGGCGCGCATGGCCTCGATCCTCACGACCTCGAACCGGTCGTGCATCTTGCCAAGCTTTACC
>DATCOK010000664.1:0-2594 GCA_036564765.1 Candidatus Acidiferrum sp.
GCTCTATGAACTCGACTCCGGCCGCTCCACCGACTTGCTCCGTGGCGCCGTGCGCCAAGCATTCTGGGCTCCCGACGACTCGCGCGTAGCCTGCCTGCAATCTCAGGATCAAAAATGGCGTGTCGTCACCTTTCCACCCAGCGCTTCGTCCAGCGCCGCACCCATCTATACCGGCAGCATCGCGTCGCTGCAGGGGTGGGTCGACAATCACTTGCTGCTCGGCAGCGACGCGCAAAATCTCTACTGGATCGGCGACGACCGCCCGCAGCAAACTGTCTCTCTCAAAGATATTTACGGCGACGCCTTCCGCATCTCCGACACCGACAGCATCCGCATAAATCCCATCAATCCTGACCTGTTGCTAGTCTCCGCGAAATACTCCGCGCCGCCGGCAAACTCTCCCGACGCCTCCGGTATTTTTCTCTATGAAATTCGCGGCAAGCGCCGCGTGGTCCTCACACCCCCGGAGCAATGGGCCGTCCACGGCGAATGGTCCCGCGACGGCATCCAGGTGTTTTACACCCGTCGCGTTTCGGCTACCTCCTCCACCACCTTCCGCGTATTCTGGGATGGCAGCGCCCCGCGCCGCTATCAGGATGGCACCGACCTGGTGGTCGGCCAGTAACTCTTCGGGAGATCCGTCATGGCACGAAAACTGTTCCCTTCCGCCGTAAAAAAACATGCCCTCGCTTTTTCGTTGCTGGCCGCTGCGCTACTTTTTTCGCCGGCTCTGCGCGCCCAGCAGCCTGATCCCAATCCCATCCCTCCGCCTTCTCGTCCGGAGCCGAACTCTCCCAATGCGCCGACCGCTCCAGTCGCACGCTCGGGGTCCGGCGCCGGCTCTTCACCGTCGTCGAACATGATGCGCACCTGGCGAAAACTGACCTACACCTGCGACGAAAACACCAAAGTTGTCATCAATCTCCACGCCAAGCAAGCCCGCGTAGTCTTCAACGGCCACACCTACAACATGAAACAAACCGATGACTCCGACGGCCAGAAATTTTTCGGCAACTCCTTCGTCTGGCACGTAAAAGGTGAAGACGGCTCCCTCGAGCGGACCTCCAAGTCCGGCGCGGACAGTAAAACCGTCGCCGCCAACTGCCACCTGCAAAGCGCCGGCACCGACTCCACCGCTCCTCCAACAAAGCCCAGCGCGGCCCAACCGTAGCCAACTCAACAAGCGGCCCGCATTGCACTGCGTAAACACGCATGTCGCCCCACATGGGACTTTTTAGGGTGGGGGTCGTGAGGTGGGAACAGAACCAAATCATCCGCGGAGCACAGAAGTCCGTTATCCGCGCATTGGCCGATACGCCGCATCCCCCATCTTGAAAACCATCCTCACACCCACGGGTCCTATACTAAAAAGATGGACCGCCCGTCCCAGCCCGAAAAGCCCCGGCAGGTCGGCATCCTTATTCTCGAAGACGACGCGCAAAACGCCGCCTCGATCCTGCAACTGCTCGACTCCGAAAATTGGCGCGTAAAAATCGCCGCCGACCCCAGCCAACTCCTCGCCGAACTCAGCAATGGCGAATGGTCCCTGGTCATCGCCAACATCGGCGTGACCGGCATCGACAGCGGCGCGTTCCTAACCCTGCGTGAACTAGCCGACGTCACCGCCGAAGAAGGCGGTCGCCTGCGGGTGCTCTTCATCGTGCCGGAAATGACCGGCAGCAAATACGTAAAAGCCCTCGAAGAAGCCCGGCTTCCCTACGTCGCGCGCCCCTTCGCCTTCCACGACTTTCTCGAAAAAATCAGCGACCTGCTCTACGAAGTTCACGCCATCGCCGCGCCGCTGCGCCAGGTGAGCTACGAATTTGGCGGCGCGCGCAAGAAAAAGCAGGAAGCCAGCCGCTCCAGCATGTTCGCCGCGCGCGACGCCTATTCCTACACCGAAGAAGAAGTAGCCGAGTACGAGCGCCAGGAAAGCGCCCTCAGCAAACGCCACAAACCCATCACCAATCTGGGCAATCCCGACCGCTAGCGCCGCAGAGTTGTTCGCAATTTCTAAATTGCCCAGAACAGCCCACAATTAAGTACGCGTAGCAAAAAACATCCCGCTCACAACCGCTCGTCTATTTTTCGAACCACACTGTCGTCCTTCAACTTCGCCAATAACTCCGCCGCCGTCCCGCCCCACGACGGATGTCTGACCTCCGGCGCAATCTCCGCCAGCGGCTCCAGAACAAATCGCCGCGCCAACATCCGCGGATGCGGCACCTGCAACTCCGCCGTAGCAAAACTCTCTTGCCCATACAGCAGAATATCCAGGTCGATCAGTCGCGGCCCACGCGCCACCAATTTCTTGCTGCCCATGCGCCGTTCCAGCTCTCGCAGCGCGTGCAACAGTTCCGCCGCCGCAACGGCCGTCCCGCCTTCCACCACGCAATTCAAAAACCACGGCTGCTCCAGATAATCCACCGGCTCCGTTTCATAAATCGAAGAAACCCGCTTTATTTCCACGCCCAAGCCCGGCAAAGCCGCAATCGCCGCGCGCAAATTCTCCGCGCGCTCCCCCACATTCGATCCCAGCGAAAAAAAAACGCGTTCCGATGTTATTTTAATTTTCACGGTGTACTGCGTTGGGC
>DATCOK010000665.1:0-1683 GCA_036564765.1 Candidatus Acidiferrum sp.
GACTTTGCGTGGAGGCGGGTCAAACGTCAACGCCGTAGCTACCGCGCCCACCTCGATCGCGCGCTCCACCGCCGAACGCAAAATCGCCTGGTGCCCCAGGTGCAGCCCATCAAAATTTCCGATGGCCAGCACGCTGCGCCGCGCCGGCGAGCTGTAGTACTCGTTCCATGCCCCTGATGACGCAAACGTGCTCACGCCCCCGGCCCGCTTTAGGGGCGGCGCAGCAACAGTCGCGCCACCTTTCGAAGATTCGCCCGCCGCAGCGTCATCCTCCACACTCACATCCAACTGCAAACCGTCGTACGCCATCTGCACATTTGCAAAGCCCGCGTTCCGCAATCGCTCGTTGGTCTCCGCGTGCGACAAATCGTGCGCGACGTGCGTAAACCACGTGCGCTTCGGCTGCAATCGTCGCACCAACTCCAGCGCCTGCTCCACGGTCTGGTGCATCGGATGCGGAATATCGCGCAGCGCATCAATAATCAAATCGTCAAGACCCTCCAGCAACTTGAGCGAAGTCTCCGGCAGGGAACTGAAATCCGTCAGGTACGCCGCCTTGCCAAACCGATAGCCCAGCACTTCCAGTTCTCCATGCACCAGCGGAACCGGAATAATAGGCACGCCCAGCAATTCCACCGGCCCATCGAGAACATGCAAATCCACCGTCGGCACCGTGCTCAGCGTGGGCTTTCCGCTGAACACATACGCGAACGCCTGCCGCAGCACCGCGAAAGCCTCTTCATTTCCGTACACCGGCAGCGCCGCGCCCTGCCGGATATTGAACGGGCGAATATCGTCGAAGCCCATGATGTGATCGGCGTGGCCGTGCGTCAGCAGAACGGCGTCAAGCCGCTCCATGCGCGCGCGCAGCGCCTGCTGTCGAAAATCGGGGGTGGTGTCGATCACCACGTTCTGCCCGCCGCGCGAAAGCAGCAGGGAAGGGCGCAGCCGCTTGTCGTGCGGATCGCGCGAGCTGCACACCCGGCAATGGCACCCGGGCGAAGGCACGCCCATGGAGGTGCCCGAGCCCAGCACCGTAAGTTTTATCGGTTCAGTTTTGGATGCCAGGGACATGAGGGAGAGTAAAAGTACGTCCGCGCAGTCGTATCTTCACGATGTTCGCGAAATATCGGCTTACAAAAAGTACCGCAAAGCGCTTTGCGGTACTCTACAAAACTAAAAAAATCACCGCAGCTGGCGAGCCGTAATACTAGCGCTTCGCGCCCACCTTGGCCTGCTGCGCCACTTTCGCCGACTGCGCCGCGATGGCCTGGTTCACTTCCAGGAAGGTCATCTTCAATTTGCCCAGCAGATCCAACAGCAATCCATCTTCTTCCGGCGCCAGATTGCCTTTGGTCTTTTCGTGCAACACGTCCAGCATATCGATCAGCTCGCGCGCCGCTTCCGGATCAATCACCGGCTGCCCGGTACGCGGGTCCGCGTAAGCGCCCAGCACCATCGCCGCGTTGCTGCCGATCATGCGCACCAGATTCTCAAACGCCGGCGAAGCCTTCGGCGCATCGACCGCCGGTTGATCCGCCGCCAGTCCTTCCGCCGCTGCGGTCGCCGGCGCCGGATTGCGCGCCGCCTCGATCTGCGCCTCGCGCTCCGCTTTGCGCTCTTCCGCTTCCACTACATCCTTGCGAATCTCGCCCTCGGCCGTAAACGGCCGCCGGTCAATAA
>DATCOK010000666.1:0-18389 GCA_036564765.1 Candidatus Acidiferrum sp.
AGCCGTTGGCGCCAGCCGGCCGGGGGCTGCAAGGCCACTCCGCCGATGCGAATGTAGCTAGTCATCATGCGCTGACCGGCAAACATCTCAAAAATCTTAAGAATTTCCTCGCGCTCGCGGAAGCAGTACAGGAAGACGGACATGGCGCCCAGGTCGATGGCGTGGGTGCCGAGCCAGACGAGGTGCGAGGAGATGCGCTGTAGTTCGACCATCATCACGCGGATGTATTGCGCGCGCTTAGGCACTTCCAGATCGAGCAGTTTTTCGACGGCCATGCAGTAAACGAGATTATTGCCGAGGGGATTGAGGTAATCCATGCGATCGGTGAGGGTGATCGCCTGCGAATAGGTTTTGTCTTCGCAGGATTTTTCAATGCCGGTATGCAGATAGCCGCAATCGGGCACGGCTTTAACGACGGTTTCGCCGTCGAGTTCGAGCAAGATGCGAAGCACGCCGTGGGTGGAAGGGTGCTGCGGCCCCATGTTGAGGACCATGGTTTTCTGCGTGCCGACTGCTGTTTCTACCGTGGTCATACGGATCTCTTGGTGAAGCCCAGGGGCATCACGGGAATGTCGCGGAAGCCTTCGACGGGATAATCGCGGCGCAGCGGATGACCTTCCCAATCGTCGGGAAGCACGATGCGGCGCAAGTCGGGGTGGCCGCTGAACTGAATGCCAAACAGATCGAAAATTTCGCGCTCGAGCCAGTTGGCGCCGGGCCAGACGGGGACGAGCGAATCGATGACCGGATCTTTGCCGAAGAGTTTAACCTTCAGGCGGAGTTTCTCTACGCGCGGAATGGAAACCAGTTGGTAGACGACTTCAAAGCGCGGTTCGAAGGGATGGCGGTCCAGGCAGGTGGCGTCGGTGAGCAGATTAAACTGCATCTCGTCGCGACAGCGCACCGCGGTGGCGCGCAGCGCTTCGCGCGGCACGATCACGGTGGTTTCGCCGCGATATTCGACGATTTCCGTCACGGCGTTGGCATCCCACGCCCGCAATTGCTGCGCAGACGAGGGAGAAGCGCTCACAACATTAGCGTCTTGCTTGGAATTCTCCGTCAAAGCTTTAGCAATCCCTTGGCGCGATTATCTATGCCAGTCCAACGCGCCTTTTTTCCACAGATACAGGTACCCGACCAGCAGGATGGCGATGTAAATCATCATCTCCACAAAGCCGTACCAACGCAAACTTCTAAAAATGTAGGCCCAGGGGTAAAGAAAAATGGCTTCCACGTCGAATAAGATAAAGATCATGGCGACGAGGTAGAAGCGGACGGAGAAGGGTTCGCGAGCGTCGCCGGTGGGCTCCACGCCGCATTCGTAAGGTTGTTGTTTTACGCGATTGGGGCGCCGCCAGCCGACCAGCACGGAGACGCTGGTCAACGCGCCAGCGAGTACCGCTGCGACGAGCAGGTGGATGAGCAGCGGAGCATAGCTGTGTAAGTCGGAACCGCCCATAAGCGAAGCGATATAATAACGACTCGACTACCAATCGGTCAAATCCGGGGGAAGGACCTTTATACTAAACCTTGCCGGAGTTTTTTGGTTAACGCGACGGGAACGGGGTTGTGGGTCATGATTTTTGGTCATAACACCAATGTTAGCGTGGGTGCGGTGAAGTATCACGTGCAGACGGAAGAGTCCGGGCCCGTGAGCGCGCAGATTGACACGGCAGTCTATTACGGCGGGCGGGTCCTGCACCGGCGGACGAATACTTATTTTGATTTGCTGCCGATGGATGCGGAGCGCGAGGCGGCGTTGAAGGCGCGGCTGGATGCGCAACACCGGCAGGTGCTGGAAGAAATTCGCAGTGGGGCGCTGAAGCTCCCGGCGCCGGCTGGGCCGCTGGTGGGAGTGGCGGGCGCGCCGGCAGCGGCGAAAAAGCCTGCTGTGCCGGAAGAGTTGCACCTGCAACTAGTGAATGCGAAATCCTGGCTGAACGGTAAGCATGCGACTTTGCATGTGCGGGCCGTGGATGCTGGTGGACGGGGCATCAGCGGTGCGAAGATTGCCGTGGCGATTTCGGGAGCGGCGCAACCGGCGAATTTTTCTGCGGTGACGGATGCGGCGGGAGAAACGAGGCTGGCGTTCACGATGCCGCGTTTGGTAGATGCCAATGCGGCGCTGACGATGGAAGGCGAACACGGGGCGGCCAAGTCGCAGTTACGGTTTCAGTTGCGGGCTAAGCCCGTGGTGCCGGTCAGTTAGTAGCGGGATTGGGAGAAATGGAAAATACATTTACGATTGTGGTGAATGGCGAGAGTCGCGAGGCTGCCGGCGGGGCTACAGTTGTTGATTTGTTGCGGGAGTTGAACTTGCCTGCGGGGCGCGTTGCGATTGAACGAAATTTGCAAATTTTACCGCGAGCGGAATGGGCCGAGACGGCGGTGGCGTCCGGGGACCGGTATGAAATTGTGCAATTTGTCGGTGGCGGATAGCCGGACTCTTGTTTGAGATCGGCAGCCAAAAACTCTTCAGTAGAAAACTCTTCGGGAAGTCATTCACGCAACAGACTTGCTGGTTAAAGACCTTTCAACAGGTGGCCCATTTTTGATTTTTTTGTTTGCAGGTAGGCGCGAGAGGTTTTGGAGATGCGTGGCTCGCAGGGCACGCGCTCGGCCACTTGGATTCCGGCGTTTTCGAGTTGGCGAACTTTTTCGGGGTTGTTGGAGAGCAGGCGGATACGTTTCGCTCCCAGTTGTTTGAGGATGCCCGCGCAGAAATCGTAATCGCGGGAGTCCGCTTCGAAGCCCAGGCTTTCATTGGCTTCCACGGTATCCATACCGCCGTCCTGCAATTCGTAGGCGCGAAGTTTGTTCATCAGTCCGATGCCGCGGCCTTCCTGCGGGAGATAGAGCAGGATGCCCGATGGAGCTTTGGCGATTTCGCGAAGCGAAAGTTCGAGTTGCGCGCGACAATCGCAGCGCTCGGAGGCCAGCACGTCGCCGGTGAGGCATTGCGAGTGGACGCGAACCAACGGTGCGAGTTTACTTTTCAGGTTACCGCGGACTAGGGCTACAGCTTCATCGGTGGGTTTTGCTCCCTTGAAGCCGTGGATGGTGAACGCGCCATAGCGCGTGGGCAGCTTGGCTTGGGCGATTTGCTGCGGCGGTTTGGATTTTTGTTTCGCGATCATTTTATTTGGTCGTGTTTTGATGGCGCAAAGTATAGCAGTGCGGCCTGGTGGAGCAGTTGTCCGTGCTCGTGACGTTACATACTTCTTAATTTTAGATGCGTGAGGGTTATGGCGCGGCACATGCTTTACATGTTGTGGGGGTTGGCTTAGCGTAGGCACTGTTGCATTTTTTCCGGGAGCGTATGGATACCGCTACTTCGGTCCGCGATTTGTTATTCACCTTATTGCTGAAGGTGGGGGTGGCGTCGTCGATTGCAGCGCTGCTGGCGCGGTGGAATACCTTCCGGCGGGTGCTGTTTACCGAGCAGCGCGATCCCGATCAGAAATTGAAGTTGATGCTGTTCATGACGCCGCCGCTGATCGTGGGCGTGACCTTGCGGCTGGTGGGCTATCCGTATCGCTTCGCGGATTTGTCACTCGAAGGCGCTTTTCTGATGGGACTCTTGGGCGGGCGTGTCGTAGGGCCGATCGGCGGCGCGATTATTACCATTCCCGCCTTACTGGGTCATGAGTGGCTGGCCATGCCGGCAGCTTCCGCGGCGGGGTTGATCGGCGGTTTGATTCGCCAGGCCATTCCCAACAAAGAAGACATCTGGAATTTTGGGCCATTCACATTTTTGAATATTCCCCGGGCGGTGGTGCGCTTACTGCGCCGCGCGCAGCCCTCGTGGGAAATGGCGCCATTGCTGGCATGCGTTTGTTTAGAGTTGGGCCGCGTGGCGCTGGCGGATGCCACCAAGCCGAAGTGGCTGTTTGCTATCGATCCGCACTGGGACTGGTGGCTGGCGCTCACGGTGATCGCCACGCTGATGTCGGTGGCCGCGCCGCTGAAGATCTGGAACAACACGCGCATCGAGATGAACTTGGAGCGGCACCAGCAGTTGCTGCTGAAGGCGCGCATGGACGCGCTATCGAGCCAGATCAATCCGCATTTTCTTTTCAATACGCTGAATACCGTTTCGGCGCTGATCCGTTTTGATCCGGATACCGCGCGCGGGGTGGTGCTGAAGCTGAGCAATATTTTGCGGCGCTTGTTGCGCAAGCACGAGACGTTCGTGGCGCTGCACGAAGAACTGGAGTTTATCGACGATTATCTGGATATCGAGGTGGCGCGGTTCGGGCGCGACAACCTGGAAATCGTCAAGGAACTGGACGAAGACACGCTGGAAGCGTTTGTGCCCAGCATGCTGTTGCAGCCCATCGTGGAGAATTGCCTGAAGCATGGATTGGCGCCGAAAATCGAAGGCGGCAAGATTCAGCTGCGCACTGCAAATCGGGACGGGCGTTTGCACATCGAGATCGAAGATAACGGCGTGGGAATTTCGGAAGAAAAGATGCCGCACGTGTATGTCGAGGGTATCGGCTTGAGCAACGTGCGCGAGCGGCTGCGGGTGCTGTACGGCACGGACTTCCAACTGGAGATTGAAAGCCGTCCCGGGGAGGGAACGGTGATCCGCATCGATATCCCCGAACTGGTTTCTACCATGCAGACTGTTGGATAGTTACCTCATTTCCTGCCTGAACAAATCCCTGAGACATCGCATCAACAAAATCTCGCCCGCCGGGCCGGGCCAGCACGAAAAATCGTCGTGCGAGTGGTCCCCTACCTTGCAAAGCCTCGATTTTGCGGCGTGTTTTTTTTCTTGACAGGTTCCACTCGCTACTGTATTTTCTGTCTGTACAGAAATGACTGAACACACACAAACCCTTACCTTGACTCCTACCGCTCAGAAGTTCGTGCTGCATTGGGGCGAGATGGGCACGCGCTGGGGTATCAACCGCACCGTGGCGCAGATTCACGCCTTGCTGTTTATTTCGCCGAAGCCATTGCCGGCCGACGAGATCGCCGTGATTCTGGCGGTGGCGCGTTCGAATGTCAGCACCAGTTTGCGGGAGTTGCAGGGCTGGCGGATCGTGCGGGTGGTGCACGTGCTGGGCGACCGCCGCGATCATTTCGATTGCACCAAGGATGTGTTCGAGATATTTCGCATTGTCTCCGAAGAGCGTAAACGGCGGGAGATCGATCCAACGCTCAAATTGCTTGCGGAGTGCGTGCAGGAGATCAAAGCGCATCCGGTGAAGGACACCTACACGCTGGAGCGCCTGGAAAGCATGCTGGATTTCTTGAGTGCGATGACGGGCTTGTTCGAAGAGATTCTGCACATGCCGGACGCGGCGCTGAAGGGCGTGGTGAAGCTGCGCGGGAAAGTGATCACGCTGCTGGGTACGGGACGAAAAAAGGCCGGCTAGTGCCGGTGCGTGCGGGAATTTTTTGTTCGACCGAATTTACTGGTAACAATCTTCACCATCGCAAATTTTCCGCGATTGACGATGCAGCAGTGTTGTGGTGGCCTCATGATTTCGCTAACCTCGGTATTCACCGATAGTAAAAGCCGACATGCACGCGGGTGGCTGTTTTTTGACGCCGACTGCGCGTTCTGCGTGAGCATCGTGCGCGCGGTCGCGCCCGCTCTGCAGAGGCGTGGCTTTGCGCTGGCGCCGTTGCAGGATCCGCGCGTAGGCGCTCTCCTGGGACTGTCAACTGACGAGTTGTTACGTGAAATGCGGCTTCTGCTCAGCGACAACCGCCAATTCGGCGGAGCGGATGCCGCAGTGGCGCTGGCGCGAGAAATCTGGTGGGCACGGCCGCTGGTGTGGCTCGCGGCTCTGCCGGGCATGATGGAAGTCCTACGCGCGGGCTACCGCTGGATCGCGGCGCAAAGAAAATGTGCCGCAGCGTCGTGCGGCGTTTCGGAATCGTCTCCATCCAAGAAAATCTAGTTTCATCGGCCAAGTCAGATTCCTCACTCTGCCCGGGAGGGAAATATGCCAGAAGTATCCAGGGGAAACATCTGGAGCTGGGACGGTACGGTCAGCCGCAGTACTTACGCTCTGGTTGGCGTCATTGGGTTCGCGATCAAGAACAATCTCGACCGGTTTGTGGCGCGTTATTACCTGAGCGGCACGCACCCCTACTTCAATTACTGGGCGCCGCTTGGAAACCTGGCGAGGCTGACCAATCTTTCCCGGGACGAAAAGCACCTTGTGCTGGCCCTGCTGTTTCTGGCAATTCCCTTTATCTGGGTCGGCGTAACCATGACTGTGCGGCGATTGCGCGATGCTGGGCAACCGCTGTGGCTGACGTGCCTTTTTTTTATTCCTTTCCTGAATGTGCTCTTTTTCGGCGTGCTCTGCATACTTCCGCCAAAACAGAGCAGCCCGCAGTCCGATGCCGCTCCATGGCCTAGTGTGCGGCCACTTGATCGGTTGATTCCAATGGGCAAGCTGGCCAGCGCAACCGTGGCTATTTTGGTGACCACCCTCATCGGCCTGGCGGCGGCTTGGTTGGGAACGATCACGATCGGAAGCTATGGGTGGAGTTTGTTTGTGGCCCTGCCCTTCTGCATGGGACTGTTTTCCGTGTTGCTTTACAGCTACCACGAGCCCCGTTCGTTCGGCTCTTGCATGGAAGTGGCGCTGTTGCCAGTAGTGATTTTGGGAGCGCTGCTGCTGGCAGTAGCCGTAGAGGGAATCATTTGCCTGATCATGGCCGCACCGATCGCGCTGTTTCTAGAATTTCTCGGCGGCACATTGGGATTTTATTTACAAGCGCACTATTGGGCGCCTGCGAACAAGCCCGCGATGCTCGCAATGATTGTGTTGGCGTTACCGTGGGCTTTTCTTGGGGAACATGCCGCGGCGTTAACGCCGCCGGAATTCATGGTGCGTTCTTCGGTGGAGATTGCCGCGCCGCCAGAAAAAGTGTGGAGCGAAGTGGTGGCCTTCGCGGAGATTGCGCCGCCGCAGGAATTATTGTTTCGGTCCGGCATCGCGTACCCGATACGCGCGGAGATCAGCGGATGGGGAGTGGGCGCCACGCGCCACTGTATATTTTCCACCGGTGCTTTCGAGGAGCCCATCACGGTATGGGACGAGCCGCGGCTGTTGAAATTCAGCGTGACGAAAAATCCCGCGCCGTTGAATGAACTAACTCCCTATGGCCACATCGAGCCGCGGCATCTCCACGGGTATTTCATTTCGCACGGCGGGCAATTTTTGTTGACGGAGTTGCCGCACGGGAAAACTCGACTAGAAGGCACAACCTGGTATCACCACACTATGTGGCCCGCGACGTACTGGCACTGGTGGTCGGACTACGTGATTCATCGCATCCATACGCGAGTTTTGAATCACATTCGGGAAAGGGTTGAGGGCAGCGCACCTCAGGCGGTGGCAACGGCTGCGGATTCCAGGACGCGCTGATAGTAACGCTCGTAGCGCGGGATGACATCGTTGGCGCAGAATTTTTGCTTAGCATTGGCGCGGGCGATGCGTCCCATTTCGCGTCCGTGGTCAGAACGGGAGAGCAGATCGATGGCGTATTTGCCGGCGGCCTTTACGTCGCCGGGTTCAACCAGATAACCGTCGACGCCATGCTCGATAACTTCAGGCAGACCGCCGACGTTGGTGGCAATCACCGGCACTTCGCAGGCCATGGCTTCGAGAGCGGCGAGGCCGAACGATTCGAGTTGCGAAGGCAGCAGAAAGAGATCTGCTGCGCCTAACTTTTCATAGACCTGATCCTGCTTACCCAGAAAAATCACATCTTTCTGCAGCTTCTTTTTGCGCACAAGGTATTCGGCCGCGCCGCGGTCCGGGCCGTCGCCGATCAGCACCAGCTTGGCGGGCATTTTTTCGCGCACCAGACCGAAAATTTCGACCACGTCGGTGACGCGCTTGACGGGGCGGAAATTGGAGAGATGCATGAGAATTGGCTCGCCGTTAGGGGCCCACTTCGCGCGCAGCTTGGGGTCGTCCTTGCGCGTATACAGATCGCAATTCACAAAATTGGGAATCACTTCGATCGGACGCTTGATGTCGAAATCGCGCACGGTTTGCTGCTGGAGATAGGTTGAGATGGCGGTCACGCCGTCGCTCTGTTCGATAGAGAAACGTGTGATGGGCAGAT
This sequence comes from Candidatus Acidiferrum sp., assembly GCA_036564765.1. Lineage (GTDB taxonomy): Bacteria > Acidobacteriota > Terriglobia > Acidiferrales > UBA7541 > Acidiferrum. The sequence goes on from DATCOK010000666.1 coordinate 8,107, forward strand.
AGCTGCGGTTACTGCCGACCAACGTTATGTCCGTTCCGTGGAGCGTGGTGATAAACGGCAGGCGGCGCGGCGCGGCCATCGAGCGCGCCAGCATGGCGCTTACAGAATGCGGAATAGCGTAGTGAACATGAAGCAGATCCAATGCTTCGGATTCAAAGACCTCGAGCATCTTGGTGGCGAGCGCGAGCGTATAGGGCGGGTGGTCGAAAAGCGGGTAGGAGGCTACTTCCACTTCGTGGAAGTGCGTGTGCGGGTCGTTGGGATTCATGCGGATGGGCGGGGCGTAGCTGATGAAATGAATGTCGTGGCCGCGGGCAGCCAGTTCGGCGCCAAGTTCGGTGGCGACTACTCCGGAACCGCCGTAGGTTGGGTAACAGGTGATGCCGATGCGCATGTTGTGCGGGCCTCTCCGAGCCCTCTTATGCTGACATTAGACGCGCGGGGGTACGGAAGCGTGACATGAGTTTAGGTCAGGCGGGTTTTGCGTCGGGGGCCGATGGGAGGAAAAACTTTCTTCAGGGGCTGAAGCCCTGAGTCGTGCTGCTGGACACGCGGGCAGCGAAGTGCCCGCCTCCTAAGGAAAAGTGCTCCAAAACGCAGAAAAGTGATCCAACAGCGCGAACAATAGCGGGTTGTCTACTCGTCGCCGCCGTGGGAGGACTCTTCGCCGTCCTTGTAGACATATTTGATGACCCGTTTGAAGACGAGCAGATTCGGGCTGCCCTGGCGGGTCAGCTTGATGCAATCGCGGTCGTACCATTCGACGGTACCGTGGAGGATTTCGCCGTCTTCCAGCACCACGGCCATGGGGGTGTGCGACTGCATCTGCTTGACCCAATAGAAATTTTCCGCGTGGGTCATTTCGGGAGGAGCGGGTTTTTTGCTGGGGGCCGGACCGTTGTTATTGGAAGAAGGCCGCGGAGAGTTCGGCTCCTTCACGTCCGCAAAGCCCGGACGAAACATGCGGCGATTCACCATGACTGCTCCTTATTTGTTGCGGGGTGGCGTAGGTTCTATAAGCCTATGATGCGAAGCGCGAGCGGCGGGTTACAGTGCCTGCTAGAAAAGTGCAGAGCACAGACCGGCCGGAAAATGCTCAGTTAGCGTAAAGCATTTTCGCGTGGTGCGCTGCTCGCCAGTGACGCGGCCAGGGCGTCGAGACCCAGTTGCTTGTTCAGGTTTCTGCGCGCGCCGGCGTGCAGTTCGTCGAAGCCGGCGATGGCGCGCATAACCCAGGCGGAGTCCACTTCGCTGCTCAACGTTTGCAGTTCGCGGGCCAGTGGTTTATTGCGGAGCAGGGGATTTTTGATCTTGGCGGTGAGTTCTAAAAGATCGGTAAGCAAACCGTAAAAAACTTCTAATTGGCGTTCGAAGGAGATCTCGCGGTCTTTGGCCAGCGCCGCGGTATCGGCGAAGAGTTGCGCGAAGCCCTGACCGCGTGCGGCGCGAGACAAAATGCGCAGGGCATCTTTTCTGCGCTGCGTGGTGGATTCCACGTCCATTTCCATGGCCAGTCCGGGGCTGCCTTCGGCCAGTTGCGCGGCAGCGGTAATCTCGCTTCCTTTGCGGCCAGTTTTTTCTTTTAGGATGCGCTCGACGTCCGGCTGCGGAAGAGGTGCGAAATGGAATTGCATGCAGCGCGAAACGATCGTAGGCAAGAGAGAGTAAGGAGACGGCGCGATCAGAATCAGCGTGGCGGACGGCGGCGGCTCTTCGAGAATTTTCAGAAATACGTTGGCGACGTCCCAGCGCATGGTGTCCGCGCCATCCAGAATGAAAACGCGGCGGCGGCCCATGGGTTGGAAATACGCGGCGCGTTGCACGGCGCGCACCTGGCCGATGCGCAGCATCGGACGCACTACCGGAGTTTTGAGGCGCACCGGGTCGGGCACGAGGGCCCACACATCGGGATGCGTTTGAAGAATGAGCGGCATGCGCTCGACCATGGCGGCATCAGCGCTCTCGCCGCGTTCGGTCAGGCCTTGTTCGACGAGGCTTACGGGATCGGCAAGCAGCGCCACGCGCTGACACGTCGCGCATTCACCACAAAAATCGTCGGGGAGACGCTCGCAGGTGGCGGCTTGCGCGAACATGCGCGCCAGGGTGTATTTGCCCACGCCGGTTGGCCCGGTGAACAGCAAGGCGTGCGGCACGCGCTCGGCGCGCAATGCGCCGCGCAGGGCGGCGACGATGCGTTCATTCCCGAGAAATTCGTCGAAGCCCATTAGTTTTTTTCCTGCACGGGCGTGTCAGCCAGAACCGGTTCGACGGCGTGAAGCAATTCGGCGGCGATAACCTCAGGCGGACGCATGGCCTGGTAGTGCGAATCGAAACAGGAGACAGTGATCCAGTTGGGGCGACTGGCCAGTTCGTCGTACATGGCGGCGGCATCTTCGAGGTGGCGCAAATTGCTTTCCTGGAGGTCGTGCGTGGCGTCCGTGTAGCCGCGAGCGGATTTCTGCGCGATAAGTTTTTGCGCTTCAGAGGCCGGGACGCGAAGGTACACGACCAAGCTTTCATGCGGAAGGCTGTAGATTTGATATTCGAGGTGTTCCAGCCACTTGAGAAAATCGGCGCGTTCATCGACGGGGACGCGCGCGGTCTGATGGGCCATGTTGGAACCGATGTAGCGGTCGGCGAGCACGATTTTTCCGGCGGCGAGCGCGTCGCAGATATGTTCCTTGGCTTCGAAACGGTCACCGGCGTAGAGCAGCGCGGTGAAATGCGGGTCGACTTCCTCGAGTGGGCCGAATTCTCCATTCAGAAATTCGCCGACCATTTTTCCGAACCAGGAGTCGTAGATGGGAAAGCCGGTGAGGTAGGTCTGGTATCCGTGGGCGGCCAGTGCGTTTTTCAGCAGCTCCACCTGCGTGCGCTTTCCGCTACCATCGATGCCTTCAATGGCGATCAGTTTTCCGCTGGAGTTCATCGGGGCGGCCGCGTGAGCGCCGAGTGGTTTTGCGACGGACGGCTGTGCGGGTGGCTGGCGGTGCGCAGCATGAAACAGAAGTGTAACCGCGAGTGAGCCGCGCCGCAAATAAACGCATGCTACGATTTAGCGCGGCCATGCTTGAGCACATTCGCGAAAATATTTTGGTGATTCAGCAGCGCATCGCGCGTGCGCGGGAGAAGTCCGCGCATCGCACTGAGGTGACGCTGATCGCGGTGTCGAAAACGCAGCCGGCGGAAGCCATTCGCGCCGCCTACGAGGCCGGGCTGCGGCACTTTGGAGAAAATCGCGTGCAGGAATGGGAAGGGAAACGCGAGGCGTTGCAGGATTTACAAGGCCATTGGCACTTGATCGGGCATTTGCAGAGCAACAAGGCCGCGCGGGCGGCGAAGTTTTTTCACAGCGTCGATTCGGTGGACGATTTTTCTTTGGCGCAACGGCTGGACAAGGCTCGCGGGGAGTCAGATATCGGAGAGAAACTGCGTGTGCTGATTGAGGTGCGCGTGGCTGAAGAAGAGACCAAGAGTGGAGTGAAAAGTAACGTTTTACCGGAGTTGCTTAAGAAAATGTCGGAACTGCAAAATTTGCAACTCGCCGGGATGATGTGCATTCCGCCGTTCCTTGAAGAAGCCGAGCAGGTACGGCCTTATTTTGTGCTTTTGCGAGAAGTACGCGATGAGCTGACGAGCCGCACTGGGTTGGAGTTGCCGGTGCTGTCGATGGGCATGTCCCACGATTTCGAAGTGGCCATTGAAGAGGGCGCCACGGAGGTGCGAATCGGAACGGCGATTTTCGGTTCGCGTCCGAAGCCGTAGATATTCCGGCGCTCAGCGAGCGCCGAGCAGCAGGTCGATGGTCAGTTGATCAAGCCGTTCGTACGGCAACGCGCGCTCGCAAAGCTGCTGCAGATTGAATTCATGGGCCAGGAGCTTCGTCGCTGCCTGCTTTGAATAGCGCACCGGTTTGCGTTTGCTGCCAGTGGAACTTCCGAAGTTGATCTCCTCCACGATGGCCTGAATTTCCTTGTCGCGATTCCACTGCGCGGCCTTTTCCTTGAGCATCAGATACGTGCGCATGCAGCCGCGGGCGAAATCTTTCACGCCTTCGTAATTTTCCGTGCGATAGGCGTGCGCGTCGAAGTGGCGCGGGCCGTTGTAGCCGACGTCTTCCAGGAATTTAACCAACCAGAATGCGGTTTTGAGATTGGCGGAGCCGAACCGCAAATCCTGATCGAAGCGGCCGGGCATCTGATCGTTCAAGTCGATGTGAAACAGCTTGCCAGCTTCCCAGGCTTGCGCGACGCCGTGCAGGAAATTGAGGCCGGCCATCTGCTCGTGGGCGACTTCCGGATTTACGCCGACCATTTCCGGATGATCAAGAGTGGGAATGAAGCCCAGGTAGTGGCCGGTGGTGGACATGTAGATGTCGCCGCGCGGTTCGTTGGGCTTCGCTTCGAGCGCGAAGCGAAATTTGTAGCCCTGGGCGATGTTGTATTCGCAGAGATAGTTCACGGCCTCGCGGAGGCGTTTGACGGCTTCGTCGGGACGACGGCAGGCATCCGTTTCCGCGCCTTCGCGGCCGCCCCACAGAACAAAGGTTTTCGCGCCAAGTTCCGCGCCGAGGTCCATGGCGGTCATAGTTTTTTGCAGCGCGTAGCCGCGCACTTCCGGATCATTAGCAGTGAAGGCGCCGTCGCGAAAAACGGGATGGAAAAACAGGGAAACGGTGGCCATGGGAACGACCACGCCGTACTCTTTGCAGGCTTTCTTGAAGTCGCGGACGATGTGGTCGCGTTCGGAGTTGGTCGCGTCGATGGGTACGAGGTCGTTGTCGTGAAGATTGACACCCCATGCGCCGATTTCACCGAGGATTTGCACGATTTCAGTGGGCGGGAGAAGCGGACGGACGAAATCGCCAAAGGGATCGCGGCCGCGATTGCCGAGAGTCCATAGGCCGAAGGAAAATTTGTCTTGCGGTTTGGGGGCGTAGGAATTGATGGTCATGCGTCGAGTGGCCTTTCTGTCCTTCAAATCGGAAGAAACATTCTATCGAGACGCTACAGCTGCGAAGATATTTTTTGTTGCCGGGTAGATACGGCGGTAGCGGGCGTAACTGTTTTTCATGACGGCGGCATGGGCAGCGACGGGCGAAACCGTTTCAGCCACACGCACGACTGCGGAACAAGCCTCATCGACCGTAGACCAAATCTTCGCGCCAACGCCGGCAAGAATGGCGGCGCCGTAAGCCGCGCCTTCTTCCGCCTCGACGATTTCCACTTCGTGCTCGTAGATGTCGGCTTGAATCTGCCGCCATAGCGCGGATCTCGCGCCACCGCCGCCCAGGCGGATTGTTTTCACCGGCACGCGCATCTCTTCAAAAATTGTGAAGGTGTCCCGGAGGCTGAAGGCCACACCTTCCAGAATGGCGCGCACAATGTGCGCCTGGGTGTGCGAGGCAGTAAGGCCGATCAGCGCGGCGCTCGCCTGTGGATCGAGATGCGGAGTGCGCTCGCCCATAAGATAAGGAGTCCAGAGCAAACCGTCCGCCCCTGGGGCGATTTTCGCTGCGTCCCGGGTCATTTGCTCGTAGGAATTTTCGCGGGAGCCCGGTTCGAGATTTCCGGCCAGCAGATCGCGGAACCAGCGCAGCGAGAGGCCTGCTGCTTGGGTTACACCCATGACGTGCCAACGCCCGGGGATCGCGTGGCAAAAAGTGTGGATGCGGCCCTGGGAATCGAGCGCGGGACGATCGGTAGCTGCGAAGACCACGCCGGAGGTACCGATGGTGGCGCTAACCGCGCCGGGTGAAACGATACCCATGCCCGTCGCTCCGGCAGCTTGATCGCCAGCACCGGCGACCACCGGCGTTCCCGCGAGGAGCCCGGTTGCTTCAGCTCCCATGGCCGAAACTTTTGCGCAAACGTCGGGAGACTCGTGCAGCGCGGGCAGAAGTGCGCGATCAATCTGAGTCGCTTCCAGAACTTCGCTGGACCACTGGCGGCTGGCCACATCGAGCAGTAAGGTGCCGGAAGCGTCGGCCACGTCGGTGGCGCGTTCGCCGGTAAGCCGGAAGCGCACGTAGTCTTTCGGAAGCATGATGGAGCGCACACGAGCCCAGCTGTGCGGTTCGTTGTCGCGCACCCAGAGAAGTTTGGTGACGGTGAAATTGGCCAGGGCGGGATTGCAGGTGAGCCGAATCAGCTTTTCGCGGCCGATGCGCGCGGTGAGCTCGTCGCACTGCTTTTGGGTGCGCACGTCGCACCAGATGAGCGCGGGGCGGACGACATTGCCTTGCGCGTCGAGCATGACCGCGCCATGCATCTGGCCGGAGAAACCGATGCAACCGATCTCTTCGCCGCGCAGGCTTTTCTGCGCGAGCGCTTTTTTCACGGCGAGAGCGGCGGCGCGCCACCAATCATTGGGATCTTGTTCAGCCCAGCCGATTTGCGGGGAAGCGAAGGGGGCGTGCTCTTCGGTGGCGGATGCAGCGATGCTGCCGTCTTCAGCAATGACGACGGCGCGGGTGCCGCCGGTGCCTACGTCGATTCCCAGAACATATTTCTGCATCTTGGGCGCGCGCAACTTTCGGAACGTCAACAGCCGTGGCATAGTAGCACGCGTTTGAGGGGTTGTGATTCGCAGGCAGGCGGAGGCAGCGTGAGAGCAAGACAGAGAATATTGAGAAGTGGTCGCGCCATTTTGTTTTGCGCCGCCTTGCTGTCGATGTGGACCGCCGGCGCGGCAGCGCAGGCCTCTGCTCCGTATCTCGACGCGACATTGCCGGTGGAGAAACGCGTTGCCGATTTGCTTTCCCGCATGACTGTGGAAGAAAAAATCGCGCAGATGGAAGGCGCGTGGGAGAATCGCGGTTTTTTCAAGGATCCGCAGGATCTGTTCGTGGACGAGCAGGGGAATTTCCTGCCGGAACGCGCCAAGGTGTTGCTGAAAAATGGACTCGGCGAGATTTCCCGTCCGAGCGAAAATCGAGATCCGCGCGCGCTGGCGGAGTTCACCAATGCTCTGCAGAAATGGGTGAAAGAAAACACCCGCCTGGGGATTCCGCTGTTGTTTCACGACGAATGTTTGCACGGGCACGTCGCGCCGAAGGGGACTTCGTATCCGCAGGCGATTGCGCTGGCTTCAACGTGGGATCCTGAGCTAGTCGAGCAAGTGTTTACCGCAACTGCCGCGGAAACGCGAGCGGTAGGCGTGCAGCATTGTCTGGCTCCGGTTCTGGACCTGGCGCGCGACCCGCGCTGGGGCCGCACCGAAGAGACCTACGGCGAGGATCCTTACCTGGTTTCACGCATTGGCCTCGCGGCGATTCGCGGTTTTCAAGGCTCTGGCGACACCATCGACAAGCAGCACGTGATGGCTACCGCAAAACATTTTGCAGTGCATGGACAGCCGGAGGCCGGAACAAACGTAGCGCCTGGAAATTACTCCGAGCGGGTCGTGCGCGAATATTTCTTCAAGCCCTTTGAAGTGGCGGTGAAGGAGGGGCACATCCGCACGGTGATGCCTTCCTACAACGAGGTCGACGGGATCCCGTCGCACAGCAACAAGCATTTCCTTAGCGATATTTTGCGCGGCGAGTGGGGTTTTCCGGGATTGGTGGTGTCCGATTATTTCGGAATCACCGAGTTGAAGACGGTGCATCACATTGCGGCCGACAATGAGCGCGCGGCGCGTTACGCCATGGATGCGGGGGTCGATCTGGAGTTGCCGTTTGCGGCGGCCTATCCAGCTTTGCCTGAACTGATCAAGCAGCGAAAAGTTTCGCAAGCGGCCGTGGACCACGCGGTAGCGGGAATTTTGCGCGCCAAGTTTCAGGCCGGCTTGTTTGAAGACCCCTACGTGGATCCCTCCTACGCCGAAAAAATTACCAACAGCGCCGAAAATCAGAAGCTCGCCCTGAAAACCGCGCACGAAGCGATGATTCTGCTGAAAAATGATGGCGGGTTGCTGCCGCTCCCTAAAGTCAAGTACGAGCGCATCGCGGTGATCGGGCCGAATGCGGCGGAATTGCACCTCGGCGGTTACAGCAACAAGCCGGGGCGCGGGGTGAGCGTGCTGCAGGGGATCAAAGATAAAGTTGGCGCGAGTGCAGAAATTGTCTATTCGCTAGGCTGCAAAATTACCGAGACCGATCCGGATTGGGATGCCGACAAAGTGGTGTTGGGCGATCCCGCATTGAACGCGAAAAGAATCGAGGAGGCGACTCGCCTGGCCGCGACCGCCGACGTGATTATTCTCGCGCTGGGAGGCAACGAGCAAACTTCGCGCGAGGCGTGGGCCGCCAATCACAAAGGGGACCGCGACAGCCTCAATCTGCTGGGCAATCAGGACGATCTGGTGAAAGCCATGCTCGCGCTGAAAAAACCGGTGGTGGTTTTTCTGCAGCACGGGCGGCCGAACTCGATCAACGTCGTAGCAGAAAATGTCCCCGCGATTCTCGAAGGCTGGTATCTCGGGCAGGAGGGCGGAACGGCGGTGGCGGATGTGCTTTTCGGAGATTACAACCCGGGCGGCAAGCTGCCCATCACGGTGCCGCGCTCGGTAGGCCAGCTTCCCGATTATTACTACGTGAAGCCTTCGGCGAAACGCGAGTATGTGGACGCCAGCACCGAGCCGCTATATCCCTTTGGTTGGGGCCTAAGTTATTCGAATTTCCAATATGCGAAGCTGCAGGTTTCACCGCAAACGATTGATTCGGGCGGGCACGCGAAAATTTCTGTGGAAGTAAAGAATACTTCCGCCGTACGCGGCGATGAAGTGGTGCAACTGTATGTGCGCCAGGAAGTGAGTTCGGTCACGCGCGCGATCAAGGAGTTGCGCGGCTTCCGTCGCGTGACGCTCGGGCCAGGCGAATCGCGCATGGTGGAATTTTCGATTGGCCCAGACGATCTCTCCTTCTACAACCGCGAGATGAATCGCGTCGTGGAGCCTGGATACTTTTCGATTATGGTCGGCGGAAATTCGACCAACTTAATCGAGACGAAATTGTTGGTCAGCGGAAACTAGCGCGCGGATTTGTCGAGTTCTCGAGTTAATGGGTCTCCTGCCGATACAGGCTGGCGGTGTGAATCGTCGCGGTGACGATGACCATCGCGGACATGGAAGCGATGGCGATCAACCCGCTGACGTCCAGCAGTCGGTACGTGGTGCCGGGCATGTGGGCGTTGGGGTGGAAGAATAGCGCGATGTTCGCGGCGGCCAGCAGGATACGAATTTCCGTGGGGCCGAATTTGGCGAACGAGAGGCGGAAGACGCCGAGGGTGTAGGACGCGAGATACGTTTCGATGGAAAGCAAAAGAAAAGCGACCAGCATGCCTGCGGCGACGCGCCAGTCCACGAGCCCGGAAAGGCCAAGGCCGCCCATCAAAAATAGCGCGCCGAAAGAGTCGATCATGTGATCGACGTAGAAGCCGTAGCGCGGGCGTTGCTTGTTGCGCACGCGCGCTATGGTGCCATCAAGGCTGTCGCCAAACCAATTGAGCGCCAGGCAGACGGTAGCGGCGATAAGCCCCCACGGGCTCCAACGCGCGAAGGCGTAGCTGCATCCGGCGAGAAACATCGCGATGAAGCCGAGCAACGTGAGATGGTCGGAGTTGATGGCGGCGGGCATTCGGGCTGCCAGCAAAAGCAAGGCTCTTCGCTCCACTCCGGACGTGATGCTTTCCTGAATGCGTGTGGCGTGGCGGAAAGAATTCTCGTTCCGCGATGCCCCGGACAGACGGGCGCTTTCTCCGGTATCAGTATCACTGGTCAGAATTGTTCGAACCGTTGAACTCGAACTCACGTTATGTTCCTTTCGTTGAACTATTTCGTGACTCTTTGATTTTTGTCGCGTGAGTATTGGTCGAGCAGCGCTTCCCGCGTGACCGCGAGCGTGAAGTGCAGCGACTCGCGTGGGATGTTTTCGATGTAGGGGCCGATCAGCCATTTGAGACCCATGGGTACATCGCGGGTGAGCGAGATGGCGCGGCACTCGATGTAGACCCCGCCGTCGGCTTCCCGAAAGCGCTAGTAAGAATTCAGGCGCCACAGAAATCCCTGCTCTTCGCCGGCGGACTTAGCCCGTTCTTCCACAGCGCCGGCCTTTTCGATCTCTTGAATGTGCGTGCTATGGGAATTGGAAGCCGCGTGGGTGCGGTCGATGGTGAGATAAGCGATTTCGTATTCGGTATCGAGGACCACGGTCGCAACGTGCGTTTGTTGGAGTCGTAAGAAAACGCGAAAGCGATTTCCGTCGCGAGAGAGCAATTTGGAGCGCACCACTTGCGGCGCGTAATATTCGGCGTCGCGGTCGTAATCCTGGAGAGCCTCTAGGG